>JBFMCS010000026.1 GCA_040754315.1 Bacillota bacterium | reverse complement strand
GCAGCCAGGATGACTGGGATAGATATGAAGGGTTACAGTGGTATGCTGCGGAAACCTGGGCGAGTGATCATCGGGATGATCCAGATGTGGAGACCGTGCTGAAGCGAGTGCGTGAGAGTAAGACAGCATATCTGAGGTGGGGACGAGAAACGCTGGGGTGGGCGATTTATGCGTTCAAGAAGGGGGGCATAGCACATTTCTAGTTGGCTAGCGCACATTATTGGGTATGCCCATGACGAGCCAGATGAGAAAAGAGGCATCACCGCCTCCGAACAAACCGTTCCACCGGATCGGCGGGAAAAGGCACCCGCCTCCCGGTGAACTTCACGTTGTCAGGCAGAGGGATGAAATCCAGGTCAACACCGCTTCCGGCCTGCCGGAACGGCATGCTCTTTGATAACTCGTTGAATGATAAGCGCTTTCGGATTGACATCCGAGTGGAGAACGGTTATGAAGAGGGTTGCAAACGGGGAGCCATAAATCACCCGCTGATTTCAGCGGTTCTTGTTTAACGCAAGACCCCGTGGGTTGATCTCCTCGGGGTCTCGTCGTTTCCGCCGTACTCACGTCACTTGCGCCACCCTTCACATCCTTCCCGGTTCTCTGTTTCGAGGCCTGCCGTCCGGCGCTTCGCGGAGGTGGACGGCGAGACTCTGTTCCGCCTGGCCGCGAACGCCGCCCGGACGGGGCCGTGGACATCGAACGGTTCAAGGCCCGGCTCCGGCGCTGCCGGGGTCAGTCAGCGCCTCCATCGCCTGCCGGACCGAATTCCGCACAACTTACCTCCTTCCACAAGACCACTGTCCCAGGCTCAGGCGAGAGATTAGTCTTGCATTTCTGGGTGGAGTGTCGCACCTGCAGTAACTGCGGGCACACCTTTGAAATCCATAACACACTGCCAGTTGGCTCACAAGGACAAAGGTCTGCAGTGGGTGTTCTGCAAGGAATGCCATGAGGTGGTGGAGCTCCCCCTCACCCGCAAGGATTTGCTGTGGATGCGGGACTCGCATGCGGATCGCCCAGGGAAACGCCATGTTGTCCGATCATGGTGAACAGCAACAGGGTCCCGGCGGTAGTTGAGAGGATCCTGCAAAGGGGGTCTAGGCCTACTCCGGTTATCTAAGGCAGTGTCACCCTACCCATCGATCCCCTCCCGGATCCCCAGGCGCGGATCATAGAGACATTCCCCGACTGTCTCAGTGCGGCGTGCCACTACACGCAGCAGTCCTACAAACTGTCCCTGGTCCCTTTCCAGTGCCTCAGCGTCAGAAGGATGTATGCCTTTTCCGGCTACTTCCAAGGCTCGCTCAAAGTCACGGCAGTGACGCCACCCTTCCGGCATCACCTGGACGCTCGTGCCTAAAACCATGGGGCAGCGCTCCCAGAGGTCGAGCCAGAAATCCGCCGTCTTGGCACTCCGGCACGTACTGTCCCAGAATACCTTGCCGTTGGCTTGAGGCTCGGTGAGGTGGCTGGGTGGTCTATTGCCTATGGGCCGCATGAGCCCGGGAACAGCTATTCCCAGGAAGCCGCCGGGTCGAACGAAGCGGCTGAGGTAATCAAGGTACAGCTCATCGGTGCCGAAGTACTGGTAGGCATCAACAGAGACGGCAACATCGAAGAAGCCTTGGGCGAATGGCAGGGCATGCGCCTCGGCTTGCAGTGGGCACACCAAGCCGGCGGTGCCCGCATCTAAGACGCGTCTCCAGTTGCTGTCAGGAGAGATCCACAAGTCGACCGCCCAGACGCGTACCCCGAACTCCCGAGCCAGGAAGATGCTGGTCATGGCCTTGCCACAGCCGAGGTCCAGCACCCTCATACCGGTCTCAAGCGGGACCGCCTCACAGAGCCACTCCATAAGCCAGAGGGCGTTCGGCCCCATCTGGTTCTCAAGAACCCAGCCTGCGTCATACTTGTTGGAGCGGGGAAACTCGGGCTTTTCCAGCAGCGTCAGCACTTCGTCCATGGACTACACCCTCCGTCCAGAGAATACTCCAAGATTGGAAAGGCCAGGACCTTCATGCAGGTGTTATCACCGGAGGGGCGCCCGGCTTGGTGAGCAAGCGCCATCCCCGGATGCTTGCGGGTCAAATTCCCTGGATCTACCATCTCGGTGAAACTAGGGCATCACTACGATACCCCATCGGCATAATAAGCGCAATGCCTTAACGCGCCAAGTTTCAGAGGGTTCACATCAACTGTCCTCGATCCCGCAGTAAGAAACACCTTCTTCGAGGACTGGGCCAACGGCACGCCTCGGCTGGCGATCATAGGGTTCCAGGAGCAACCAGGGTTCGACACGGAGGCTTGCAATCTGCCGGAACTTGGAATAAAATGGAAGCACCTCTCATTGAGGGAAGAGAGGTCGCCCGGTCCAGATCAGGGTTGTCGTTCCCACACCGCTTTCCATTACGTGGGCATGCTGTGCAGTGGGGAGGGCAACCGGACTGGGAGGTCTGCAAGGATGCGCAGGAGCAAGGGGTTCACTCTGGTCGAGCTTCTGATTGTGGTGATTGTACTATCAGTACTGACGTCAGTTGTTGTGGGCGTGGTTCCCGCAGCCACAACCAGGGCCAAGGAAGCAGCCTTCGGGGCAACCCTGGCGGTGATTCAGTCGGCCTGTGACCGGTTCTACGCAGAAACCAATGTATACCCCAGCGAAATCCAGCCCGAGGCGGGGCAGGTGGCTGGTGTTATTGCCCTGTCCGCCTCGGATTCCGCCAAAGAAGGGTTTCTGGGTGGGTATGTGCAGTTTGCGCCCAATGACAACCCGGTGGACCTTGGGCTAAGGGCGGCAGACGGTGAGAGGGTGTACTACGGGGTTACCGCTTCAGGACGGGTCTTTGCCACACAGGCAGAACCGAGCCAGGGTGGGTGGACAGAGGAGGATGACGTCCCGGTCTACACCCAGAATGACGTAAGCGGCATCCTGTCCTTGACGGACATCTTATAGCAGTCAAGCGGTTCCCGGGCGGGGGGTAGGCCCCGCCCGGGTTCCCATGAGGGAGGGGCGATCGTTGATGTTCAGGTTACTCCGTACATCCCGGAAGGCGGCAGGGATACCAGGGGGGCACCTGGGGGAGGGGCAAGAGAGGGGTAGCGCCCGGAGAGCCTGGGGCGGCTGCTGCGGGTGGCTCACCGGCCCCGATCCCGCAATCATTGTTTCTGTGTTCCGCCAGCTCCACGCCATGCTTAAGATGGGGATCCCCGTCCTGGCTTCCCTGGAGATCCTGTCTAGAGGGACGGCAGGTGCCTGGAGCCCAGTCCTCGCCGGTGTTGCAGCGAGGGTCAGGGCCGGGCAGGGATTCGTAGACGCCATGGCTCGGTATCCTGGGTTTTTCTCCCCACTGCACGTGTCAATGCTTCAGGCGGGTGAGGCAAACGGGGCTTTCCCTGCAGCCCTGGATAGGTGCGCATGCCATTTAGAGCGATCCATCTCAGTGAAGCGAAAGGCAGAGGCTGTCATGACCTATCCCATACTAGTTTTCCTGGCCGTCTTCGCGGCTATTACATACCTCTCTTTGTCGGTATTCCCTGGAAGCCTGGAGATGGCTGGCATGATGGGAGCCTCCATGCCCCGTCCTATCACTTGGTTTATGAGTGCTTGCCTTTATGCGTTTAGGCACCCCGTAAAATTGGCTCCGGTCACCCTGATCACCGTATTATTGTATTTCGCAGTGTTCCGGGGGTCAACCGGCAAGGAGAGGCTAGAAAAAATGTGGGGGGTACTGCCCCTCTCAGGGAGGGTTCTCAGGTTGAACCAGGTGAGTCGTTTCGCCCATGCCCTGTCGGAGGGACTCTCCTCGGGAGTTGAGATTGGCCAAGCCATGGCTTTGGCAGCCCAGTCCTGTGGAAGCCCTCGCCTTGAACGCGGGGTTCAGCGTATCATCCCCATGATCGTGGGGGGTATGCCCTTGGACCAGGCACTGGCCGCAATTCCAGGGCTTCCCTGGGAGGTATGCCATGCGGTACACGCCAGCCACAGCGCGGGCAACACCTGTGAGGTTCTGAAAAAGGCGGCAATGCTCTACGAAGGCGAGGCTGACCGTGCTGCGGCCAGAGCCCTTGCCATCCTTGAACCAGTCTCCCTCGCGATAGCCGGGGGCCTTGTGGCCTTAATCGCCCTCTCGGTCATCTTACCTACCTACAGGCTCCTGGAGGCCATATGAGGGGGGTCAATCCCATGGCTACTGCAAGGCCAAGCCTCGCCTCAAGGAGACAGGGGGACCTTGATTTGCCAGGGGAAGCCCGCCTCGTATCTGAGTTAGAGGCTTCAGCGCTGGACGTTATCCCAGAGTACATGGCTCGTCTCTATCAAGTAGTCCCATTGCGAGTCCGCGACGGGGTGCTAGAATTGGCCGCCAGCAGTGTCCACAGTAGTCTTGCCCGGCTGGTCCAGGATATCACCGGTCTTGAAGTTCGCTGGAGGCTGGTTCCTGCCCAGGACATCGGGGAGGAACTGCTATCTGGCTGCCATGGGAGGGCACGACCAGGGGACGGCAAGGATGAGAAGGGGATGATGACATGGGCGCCTGCGGTAGTAGACTCGCTCTTGGCAGGGGCTGCCAAGGCCGGAGCCTCAGATCTCCACATGGAACCGGGGGAAGACTCGGCGCTTTTCCGTTACCGGATCGATGGCAGCCTGGTAGATGTAGGGACCATTCCCCTGCCAGACTACAGCTGGGTGGTGAACAGGGTCAAGGTACTCGCCGGGATGAACGTGGTGGAACACCACTCACCGCAGGACGGGAGGGCTGTGGTCAATACCCAGGAAGGGGTCGTTACGGTGAGGGCTACCGTCGTTCCCACCCTGAACGGGGAACGGATTGCCTGCCGCCTGGTGGATAGGGGCCGGGGCCTCCTCCCTCTTGAACGCCTGGGCTTTGAGTCTCACACCCTTCGATGTTTCAAGGAGTCCGTGATGTCCAGGCTACCGGGACTAACGGTCATTGCCGGCCCCACCGGATCCGGTAAGACCACGACTCTATACAGCACGCTCCTAGACATGGGAGGTACCAATGTGGTGACCATGGAGGACCCTGTGGAGTGGAGGCTTCCCGGGGCCACACAGATAGAGATCAAGCCCGGGAGAGGCTGGACCTTTGGATCTGGCCTGAGTGCCGCCTTGCGCACGGATCCGGATGTGCTGGTGATTGGCGAGGTGCGGTGTGAAGAGAGCGCCAGGGTCACCCTTACGGCAGCCTCCACCGGCCACAGGGTATTGTGCTCGCTGCATGCCCCAGACGCGCTCTCGGCCCTGCGAAGGCTCTCGGAGTATGGAGGACCCGGATCCTCGGCGGTGCCTCCGGTCAACTGCGTGGTGGCTCAGCGACTGGTCAGGCGCATATGTTCCCGGTGCATCCAGCGGCTGGCACTTGTCAAGGAAGAACGGGATCACCTCAAGAGACTGGGTGGGAGCTATGTGACAACCGCCTTCAGAGGGAAGGGCTGCCCCCACTGTTCTGGCACGGGCTACAGGGGGCGATCCGGGGTCTTCGAGTTTCTAGTCCCGACAGCCCAGGTGCGGTCTTTGCTGGTGCAATCCGGCCCTGAGGGCCTGGTGCCAGCCCTGGGGAGTGCAGATTACTGGAGCCTGGGCGCAGACATGGTATCCAAGGTAGAGCGGGGGATCACCTCAGTGCAAGAGGTAATGGAAATCGCCTATCCGGTGTGTACGAACACGTGGGACCGCAGGGTAGATGAAAAGGGGGAGGGAGTGTGATCTGGGGCCGGACGCTTCAGTGGCGCATTGGGGGCACCCTAGTACAGTTGCTTATTGCACTGGCCTTGATGGGTACGTTACTGGCAGTGACCAGGGCTTCAATGCCGGACCTGGTGAGGCGCGCAAGGCACCAGGCCCTGCGCAGCACGCTGGCACGCCTGCAAGTGGCCGTAGACCGTTTCCACGCGGAATCCGGTTACCTCCCGGCGGGGGACACACCAGGGGTTCACCGCGAAGGGGAGGTCTTTGGATGGGACCTCTCCATGACGGCCCAGGACCCTGCAGGCAATTCCCTGGTGGGAGGATATCTACAGTTCGAACCTGCCCGGAGCGCAGCTGCTTTCGGGCTGGATAGGTCCCGCGGGGAAATGATCTACTACTGTGTCACCCCCACAGGGTTGGTGTTCGCCACACAGGAAACAGCCTCTTCACCCCGGCACAGCAAGCCGGACACCTTCTTCACCCAGTTTGAACTGGACATGGGATCAGGGGAGGCACCAGGGCCCGCGAAGCCGGTGACGGTGGCAGGAGGCGGCTCCCATTCACTACTATTGTTGCCTGACGGTTCTGTAATGTCCTGGGGTGAAAACATGTTTGGCCAGCTGGGCGACGGCTCTTTTGCGTACCGCACTGCCCCTACCAGCGTTGTGGGCCTCGCTGAGGCGGCTGGCGTGGCGGCGGGTCTTACCCACTCCCTGGCTGTGCTGTCATGTGGGAGGGTGCTGGCCTGGGGAAGGAATGAGAGCGGGCAGCTGGGTGATGGAAGCACGGCGGTGAGAACGAGGCCTGTGGATACAGGGATCGTGGATGCCATTTCGGTGGCTGCTGGGGATTCTCATTCACTGGCGCTCCTATCTGATGGCCGGGTGATGGCGTGGGGTAACAACGCAAATGGGCAGCTGGGAGACGGAACCCACATCACGAGGCGGAGCCCCGTGGCAGTGAAGAACGTCAACAATGCGGTGGCAATTGCCGCAGGTTCGGAGCATTCCCTGGCAGTGCTGGACGACGGCCGTGTGGTAGCGTGGGGAGGAAACACATACGGCCAGCTGGGTGACGGCAGCAATTCGGCTAGATCAGAACCCGTGCAGGTGAGCCAGGTACAGGCAGCGGTGTCTGTGTCCGCCGGGGCTCGCCATTCGCTGGCGCTCCTTTCAGACGGAAGGGTCATGGCCTGGGGGTACAACGGACAAGGACAACTGGGAGACGGGACAATAGGGTGGAGAAGCGTTCCTGTTAAGGTTTCAGGGCTAGGTACCGCTTCCGTGGTGATGTGCGGGGCCAGGCATTCCCTGGCTATTCTAGAGGATGGTAAGGTTATGGCATGGGGCAGCAACGGTTCCGGGCAGTTGGGCGATGGTACAACCTTCGACCGCTGGAACCCGGTGGAGCTGGCTGGCCTGGCGATGGTGCAGGCTGTTGCTGGCGGGGGCTCCCACTCCGTTGCGGTCCTGGCGCCTGGTGCTGTCAGGGCCTGGGGCCTGAATGACCGTGGGCAGCTGGGGGATGGCACAGGTAATGGAAGCCTGCATGCCGTAAATGTACTGGGATTTGAATGATTTGCCCGCCAGGGACACTTGTGCCTGGAATTGATGTCCACTCCTGGAAGACCATCCTGGCAAGGGTGGCGCAAAGGGGTTTGCCCCGGTGCCTGAACCGGGCAGGCGAGAGACGCCGGAGTGAGAAACGGTGAGCTCGAGGGTTAATGAGTAAAAGCCCAGCCTGGGAAGGGTTTGATGCGGGTTCGGAGGCGGCAACGGGTTGCATTGGGCGGCTGTTGTGCTATACTGTACGTGTAACGCGCCCGTAGCTCAGAGGCAGAGCAGTCGACTCATAATCGATAGGTCGTGTGTTCGATCCACACCGGGCGCACCATTTTATCCGCCGATTAGGAGGCCGCTTAGCGCGCCTCCTTTTTCACGACGACACATGGCTTCTTGCCCTCTACTAAACACCTCAAGGTTTTACGCTGGCATCTTCTTGGCATTATTAGCCTTTTCGTGGGGAAGAATCATAAGGTGCGGTCCTGGGCATCATAATCCTGTCATGGTTTTCTTCCCTTAGACATCAGGCTATCATCTGGAGGTGAACCCGTCTTGAACCTCCGTGTCTCGGGCCCATTTGACTGTCCCCCGGTAGTCTTTGTCAGCACCTACCCGCCACGAAGGTGCGGCATAGCCACGTTCACTCAGGACCTGAGGCACGCCATGGAGGGTCTCGCCAGCGGCCCCAGGCCGCTTGAGACCATTGGGTTCCCCGTGGTCTCCCTGGTCGAGGAGATAACGGACACGGTTGGGCCGGGCGTGACCGCCCGTATTCTCCAGGATGACATTACCTCCTATACTGAGGCTGCCCATCGCATCAACACTCAGTGCCCAGCCCAGGCGGTATCCATCCAGCACGAGTTTGGCATATTCGGTGGGGACGACGGCGAGTATGTCATCGCCCTCCTGGAGGCCCTAAACAAGCCAGTGGTGACCACATTCCACACGGTGCTGAGAAGGCCCAGCAGGCGCGTCAAGACCATCGTAAGAGCCATCGCTGGGCTCTCCAAGTCCGTGGTAGTCATGGTAAAGGCGGGAAAGGAACTCCTGCAGGAACTATACGATATTGACCCTTCCATGGTGGTGACAATACCCCACGGTGTCCCCACAGCGGAAGGGCTGGACAGGGAGGTCATCCGTAAGGAGCTGTCTCTCTGCCCCTGTAAGGTACTTTCGACCATAGGGCTCATCAATCCAGGCAAAGGCGTAGAGTACGTCATCGAGGCGGTTTCCCGGCTTTTCAAGGAGTTCCCCGACATCATCTACCTGGTTGTTGGGCAGACCCATCCCGTAGTCAGGAGGAAGTACGGCGAGTCCTACAGGGAGCACCTGCAGGAAGTCGCGCACAGGATAGGGGTTGAAGGGAATGTTCGTTTCGTAAACGAGTATCTCTCCCAGCAGGACCTGCTGAGGTACCTGGTGGCAACAGATGTCTATGTCGCTCCCTACCTTAACGAAGAACAGATATCCAGCGGAACCCTGGCTTATGCCCTCGCCATGGGACGCGCCGTGGTCTCCACTCCCTTCATATATGCCAGGGAGGTCCTGGAGGGTGGGCGCGGCCTCTTCTCAAACTTCACTGACGCCCGTTCTCTGGCAGCCGCCACTGGGGCAATTCTCAGGTCACCAGATCTCCAGAGAGACCTGGAGGCCAGGGCGGTGGCGTACCGTGCCCGGATCCAGTGGCCCAATGTCGCCCGTTGTTACCGGGATGTCTTCAGGGCGTCTTTGCGTGGGACCGCGCGGCGTGTCGCCACCATGGATGTACCGGTGTCTGGCAGGAGGCATGAATAGCTATCAGGTGAGGTGACTTGCAGCTGAACAGGTACCCGGCGCCCAAAACGGATCACCTTGTACGGCTCACCGACGATACGGGCATGATACAGCACGCTGCCTACTCTCTGCCAGACAGGGACTCAGGCTATGCAACGGACGACAATGCCCGGGCACTCGTGGTCGCCTTGGCGCTGGAAGAGGCGGGTATTCAGGGCGTCACCCCCTTGATTGAGGTCTACATGGCCTACCTGAAGCACTCCCAGCTGGCCGATGGCCGTTTCCATAACCTCATGGACTACTCCCGCCGTTTTGTTGACGACGTGGGCTCTGAAGACTGCCTTGGCCGGTGCCTATGGGCCAGCGGGCGGGCTACTATGAGCCAGAACCCCGCCATCAGGCTCAATGGGGAGAGACTCTTCAATGGAGCCCTCCCCTGGTGTGAGAGGCTAAAGGCCCCCAGGGCAAGGGCCCAGGCGATCCTGGGCCTCAGGTTCCGCCTACTCTCTCTGGGTAGCGGGGAGGGGTTGGAGGCAACGATGATAAAGGGCATCATGAAGGTGCTGGCTGATTCCCTGGTTACGCAGAAGGAATGGTACTCCCAGCCCCAGTGGCAGTGGTATGAGGATATACTTGCCTACGATAATGGGCTCTTGCCAGCGTCGCTCTTCGCGGCCTACCGCGAGATCAAGGATGACCGGTACCTGGGTTGTGGCCAAGAGACGCTGGCGTTCCTTACGGGCCAGACCTGGCGTGGCCGCCACTTCAAGACAGTGGGCAATAGGGGATGGTATAAGAAGGGGTACACCATGGCTGAGTACGACGAGCAGCCCGTGGACATGGGAACACTGGTGCTGGCATGTGGGGAGGCCTATCACGCCACCGGGGAGGAAAGGTACTACCGCCTGGCTCACATGGCGTTCCAGTGGTTTCTCGGTAGGAACTCTGCGGGGAAAGCCCTCTACGATGAGAGGACGGGAGGATGCCATGACGGCATCACCCCAGAGGGTGTTAACCTTAACATGGGTGCCGAGTCCGTACTAGCCTTTTTTATAGCCTATCTATCCTTACTTGAGTGCGCCAAGAAGCGCCATCACGTGGCCGCGTAAGGAGGATAACCTTCTCATGGATGACCTGAAGGATGTTGCCTTGGCACAACATGTACAAAGCCTGCTTGGAGCCGATCAATTCCTCGCCACGTATCCGATCAAGGTGATTGCCCGCAACGGCACGGTGTTTCTTTCCGGCGCGGTGGGTGAGGAAGGCTGCGTCAAGGAAGCGGAGGTCATCGCCCGGGGTGCTCCTGGGGTAAGAAATGTGGTAAACGAGATCAGGCTCAGGTAGGTGACCGCTATTGTGTTACGGGCGTTTCTCTGAGGATGGGCTTGAGTACATCATCGATCGCTATGACACGCCAAGGCCTTGGATTAACTGCATCACCAATGGGAAGTACTGCGCGCTGGTGTCCCATACCGGCGGAGGGTATTCCTTTCTTGGCAGTTCCGGGTATAGCAGGATAACCCGGGCTTACCCCCCCGAGACAGTCCTGAGCGACAGGCCCGGGAGGTACGTGTACATAAGGGACCGGGTCACCGGTGAGTACTGGTCCGTTACGTGGCAGCCCGTGCAGAGACTCCCCAGCTACTGGCAGGCCCGGCACGGACTAGGCTATACAAGGATAGTCTCCGAGACGCGCGGCATCATGGGTGACATACTGTACTTTGTTCCCCTAGGGGCGAACCTTGAGGTTTGGCGGGTTAAGATCGGCAACAGCACGGGGATTCCCAGGGAGCTTACCATCTTCCCTTACGTTGAGTGGTGCCTGGGAAATTATGCCTTCGACCTCATTGAGACGGGGTTCTCCGGCCTCTTCAACCAGGTTGAACTGCGGGAGGGTATGATCGTCGCCCGGAAGAACCTGTGGAACATCGGGCACCGGCCCCAGAAGCCCCATGCTCCCTGGGACAAGATAGCCTTCATGGGTACCAGCGCCGTTCAGGAGGGGTTCGACACTGTCAGGGAGAGCTTCACCGGAATGTACCGGTCCACGCAGAACCCCGTGGGTGTGGAACGAGGGCTCCTGGCGAATTCCGTTTCCACGGGGCGGGATAGCTGCGGGGCCTTCCAGCTTCCCGTGTTTCTTGACCCAGGGGAGGAGTGGGAGTTCACGGTAACGGTGGGGGCTGCCGGGAGCATTGAGGAGGCCCAGTCTCTGGTGACGAGGTTCTCCCAGCTTGAGGCTGTGGCGGAGGAGTCTGAGAGGCTGGCGGTCCACTGGAGGGAATACATAGGCAGGCTTCGCGTAGATACCCCTGATGACAGCCTCGACCTAGCCATCAATGTATGGAACAAGTACCAGTCACGCTTCACCTTCGACTGGGCCAGGATGAGCAGCTACTATGTAGGGGGAGGTAGCATAATAGGTTTTCGCGACACCTGCCAGGATGTCCTGGGGGTAGTTCCCATGGAGCCTGGGCGCGTCAAGACAAGGCTTAGGGATATCGCGGCCCACCAGTTCAGGGACGGGGGAACCCTTCACAACTGGGATCCCATATCTGGCTCGGGACCCCGGACCGGCCACTCGGACGACCCCCTGTGGCTGGTGCTGGCAGTGGCTGCCTACGTGCGGGAGACAGGGGAGATGGGTTTTCTTGATGAGTCCTGTGCGTACTACGACGAGGGAGAGGGGATCATCTACCAGCACATCCAGCGGGCAGTTGAATACACCCTGGGGCGCCTGAGCTCCAGGGGGATACCGCTGATGGGTGCGGCGGACTGGAATGACGGCCTTGACCAAGTAGGGTCCGCGGGCAGGGGTGAGAGTGTTTTCACAGCGGGGCTCCTGGCCTTGGCCTTGAGGGAACTCGAGGCACTGGCCAAGGAGAGAGGGGACGATTTAACCAGGGACAGTTGCCGGGGTTCGTACAACGAGTTGGCCAGGGCCGTGAATGAGCACTTCTGGGACGGGAAGTGGTATGTCCGAGCAGTGACCGATGATGGCTATACTATTGGTTCTTCCAAGAACGATGAAGGGCGCGTGTTCCTGAACGCTCAGGCGTGGCCCGTGCTCAGCGGCATAGCCCCCAGGGACAGGGCGATTGCGGCCATGGATAGCGTGAGGGAAGTGTTGGATACACCTTATGGACCTGCACTGTTCCTTCCTGCCTATTCTGGCCCGGATCCGCGGATCGGCATAATAACCATGTTCTCTCCTGGGTCCAAGGAGAACGGTGCGGTGTTTAACCACTCCGTTGCCTGGGCTGTGATGGCCGAGGCCATTTTAGGCCGGGGAGATGTTGCCTACGAGTACTACCGCAAGTCTCTTTTCCTTACACAGTCCCGGGATATTCTCCGGTACAAGGCGGAGCCCTATGTGTACGCAGAGTACGTCCACGGACCTGAGTCCCCTTACTCCGGCATGGGGGAATTCTCCTGGACCACGGGAACGGCACCGTGGATGTTCAAGGTGTGTACCGAGTGGATCCTTGGAGTGAGACCTGAGTACGGTGGCCTGATGGTGGACCCCTGCATTCCCCCAGAATGGAAAGGCTACCGTTTCCAACGTGAGTTCAGGGGTGCCACATACGACATCAGGGTGGAGAACCCGGACCGCGTGTCCTGGGGAGTGAGACAAGTGAAGATCGATGGTAAGCCCCATGAGGGCCAGGTGCTACCGGATCTTAAGGACGCCAAGAGGCACCAGGTGGATGTAGTCATGGGACGTGCCCAGGGGCCTGCCAAGGGATGAGGATCGCCATAGTCTCCCCCATATGCTGGAGGACGCCCCCGCGGCACTACGGGCCTTGGGAGATGGTAGCCAGCCTTGTGGCAGAGGGATTAGGCGAGACCGGAGAGGAAGTTACGCTATTTGCGACGGGGGATTCCATTACCAGGGGCCGCCTATTGTGGACCTGCCCAAGGCCGTTGTACGAAGACCCTAACCTGGATTCGAAGGTAGAGGAATACCTTCATGTCTCCTCGGTGTTTGAGGAGGCAAAGAAGGGATCCTTCGACCTCGTTCACAACCACTACGACTTCATGCCACTGGCCTTTTCCCGAATGGTGGACACCCCTGTGGTCACGACCATTCACGGGTTTTCTGGCCCCTCCATTCTCCCAGTCTACCGGAAGTACTCTGGAAGGGTAAAATACGTTTCCATTAGCAACGCCAGCCGGCACCCGGAACTGGAGTACATCGACACCGTCTACCACGGCATCCCCGTCGAGGAGTACCGGTTCGGTGAGGGACGCAGGGATGGGCTTGCCTACCTCGGGCGGATCGCGCCGGATAAGGGGACGCACCTGGCTATAGAAACAAGCCTTGCCGCCGGGGAAAGATTGACCATTGCTGGTATTGTTCAAGACCGGGATTATTTTCGGGAAATGGTGGAGCCTCACCTGGACGGGGACCGGGTAAGGTATATAGGCCCCATCGGCATTGAGGGAAAGAACGCTTTACTCCCGTCGTGTGTGGCTCTCTTGCACATGGCTCCCAGGCCGGAGGCCTTCGGCCTTTCCCTGGTGGAGTCTATGGCTTGCGGTACTCCAGTGGTGGCCTATCCCTACGGATCCATCCCCGAGGTTGTCGAGGATGGTGTCACAGGCCGTATCGTCCAGGATGTCCGGGAAGGGGTCCGGGCTATAGCGGGTGTGTCATCCTTAGACCCAAGGCCAATACGGGAATGGGTGAAGGAACGCTTCTCGAGGGAGCGCATGGTCCAAGGCTACCTGGGTGTCTATCGGCGAGTACTTGAGGAGCACACATCCTGACTCTTGGGCTAGGTGATGTTCCCAATCCCGGGACACCAGGAGGAATGGCGGCACTGGCGAAGTATTCCCCAGGCAGGTTATGTGGAACCGGGGGTGCCGCCCATTGTCGCGCCTTTCGGAGATAGGGGATACGGTCCAGCAGGTGGCTGAGGCGATATCGGCTGCCCTTGGAGTGGAGACAGAAATCGTGGACAGCGAGCTCACGGTTGTGGCTGGAACGTCTAAGTACAGGCTACGCGTGGGTGACAAGCTGGAATGGGGCGACAGGAATGCAGGTTTCCTGTATGGCCGGGTAATGAACACTCGGGAACCATACGTTGTTGAAAACCCCGCCAGTGATCCCACGTATGATCCCTCTTCCCTCAAGGGTGAGACTGAAGAACTGGCTGAGATATGCAGCCCGATCATGCTTTTAGATGAGGTCCTGGGTGTTATTGGCTTTGCCGCTTTTAACAGCGAACAGCGCAAGACCCTCCTCAGCCAGCGAGATACCATTTTGCTGTTTCTCAGGAGAATGGCGGACATGATTGCCAGCAAGGTGTCAGAGACCGAGGGATTGGAGAGGCTTAGGCTCGCCTCAAGCCAGATGACTACCATACTCGAGACCATCAGCGAAGGAGTGCTGACTATAGACGGTAAGGGTGTGGTTACCCACGCTAACAGGGCCGCTGAGGCGGTCACTGGTATTCCCAGGCGGGAATTGGTGTGGAAGCCCTTGGCCAGCCGCTGGCCCAATTCCTGTGTGCTTGAGGTACTCAGGACAGGAAGAGAGATAGTGAACCGGGAGGAGATCTACGGGTCACAGTCCAGCCGCGTTCACGTCTTCACCAGCGCGAGGCCGGTACTGGACGGGGACAGCGTGGTGGGGGTAGTGGCATCGCTAAGGGACGTGAGCGATGTCCGCCGCCTAGTCTACGCAGTGACGGATTCAGGTCAGCGCTACGGGTTCGATGACATCAAGGGGCAGAGCGAGACTCTCCTTGAGGTTAAGGACAAGGCACTGCGTATCGCCGGGACCAACTCCACGGTGCTGATCACCGGGGAAAGTGGTACTGGCAAGGAGCTCTTTGCCAGGGCCATTCACCATGAGAGCCTCAGGGGTTCAGGGCCCTTCATAACCGTGAACTGCGGCGCAATTCCCGAGTCACTCCTTGAGTCGGAGCTCTTCGGCTATGAGGGAGGGGCATTCACCGGTGCAAGAAGGGAAGGGAAGTCCGGCAAGTTCGAGCTGGCCGACGGGGGCACCATCTTCCTGGATGAGATAGGGGACCTTCCTCTTCATCTCCAGGTGAAGCTTCTGAACGTTCTCCAGACACGGCGCATAGACCGTATAGGTGGAAGGAGAACCTTTCCTGTGGATGTGAGGATCATCGCGGCAACCAACAGGGACCTTGAGACCATGATCAGGGATGGTGAGTTCCGGTCGGACCTGTTCTTCCGGCTCAATGTCATTCCCATCTACATACCGCCCCTGAGGGAGAGGAAGGAGGACATCCCTGTTCTCCTTGAGGCCTTCCTGCGTAAACACTCCGGGTTTCTGGGAAGGAACTTCAGGGGGTTCAGCAAGGCAGCCATGTCTGTCCTGTGGAACTATGATTGGCCAGGGAACGTTAGGGAGCTGGAGAACGCGGTGGAGTATGCGGCAAATATGGAGACAGGTGAGACAATCACCATTGACAGTGTTCCCTTCAGGGTGAGGAAGGCCGCGATTCATGGTGCCCGGGATGAGTCCCTATCGTTGAAGAAACGCATACGTGAGCAGGAAAGGGATATCATTGAGAGCTGCCTCATGAAGTACGGAGACAGTCGCGAGAGCAAGGAACGCATTGCACGCATGCTCAAGATCAGCCGCACTACGTTGTATAGGAAGATACAGGAACTGGGTATCACACTGCCCGTCAGGAGACGGTAGACTCCACGTGATGTGGTCACTGGTAGCTTGGCAAACGGTGGAAGGCGCCCCGCGGTTAACCGGGGGCGCCTTCCTCATCTTCGTGCCATCCAGCTACACAGGGTACCAGGTCAGATACGGAAGCTGTAGCTACACCGATGACACTGTCGGCGGCGCCGTAGTACACCAAGATCTCGTCGTGAGCTCCCAGGACTTCCTTGTCCTCGCGGGGCACAGCGCCACACGTGAACACCACATTGGGCACCCAGCACTTGCCGGGCTCACCCACCTCGCAAACCTCCCTGGGTTCCAGGACGGGGTCGGGTGTCCTGTACAGCACCGTCGATGGGTCATCCAGGGCTACCAGGAAAGCGCCCAGCCTGTAGACGAGATTCTGGTCCACTCCGTGGTATATCAGGAGCCATCCATACTCGGTTTTAATGGGCGGGGCTCCTCCTCCAATGAAGGAGTCGTCCCAGTAGTTTTCCCGGGGACCCATGAAGAACCGGCCATCATCAGCGTTCCAGGGGCACGTAAGGTCCTGCGCCCTGGATATCACTATGTTTGGCTTGATCCTGTAGTACAGCACGTATTCACCGTTTGTCCGCTCAGGAAACAGTACCGGATTCCGGTGAGGCTGGCCAGGGAACATGTGCCCGTGCCTCTCCCAGCGGTCCCACCGGTCTGCCAGAAGGTCTTCTACGTCTATTGACGCCAGGCCAATCTGAGCCAGGCGACCGTCATAGGCGTTGTAGAACAGGAAGACACGATCCCCCATCATGAATAGGCGTGGGTCTTCACAGCCCATCTTCTCGGCTTCACCTATTGGCTCAAACACCGGGTGTGCCAGTCTCTCTTCTATGCACAGGCCATCGGGGCTCCTGGCGAGGCCCAGCCGGGACACACCGTCAGTGCCCAGTGCCCTGTAGAAGATGTGGACGACACCGTTGATCCGGATAGCCCCAGAATTCAGCACATAACGGGACTCCCACCAATGGCCCCTCTTGGGTTCAAGGATGGGGTTCCCTGGGTACCGCTTAAGCGGTAGTGTTTGTGCTGTCTCCTTTTCTATGATGCGAGCCATGGTGAGCGCCTCTCTTCGTGTGAATGTCAACAAGGTACTGGGTGTTCAACATGAACCGTTTAGATCCTCCTTGTTACGTAAACTAGTACTGCTCTATAACGTTACAGTATTCAGTATATGGGGATCAACGGTAAATGGTGGCTCTGCTGGGAATTAGGCGCCCAAGGCCTGGTATAAAAAGGGCCGGAGCAAGGGTGCCTAGCTGTGGTCTAGGGCGTAGGGTTGAAATGCGGGAGTTCATTAGGTATAATGGGGTCGACATCAACGGGCGGCTAGCTCAGTGGAAGAGCGCGTGACTCACATTCACGAGGCCACAGGTTCAAGCCCTGTGCCGCCCACCAGGTAAACCGATAAAACCGGCCACCCAAGAGGGTGGTCAAAGTCTTTCTTGTGCTTGTATAGTGCTTGAAACTCAAGATGCCTCACTTTCCTTCTGCTGTCGGGCAGGACGTGGCTGTATGCACCCAGGGTGAGAGTTACGCTGGCATGTCCGAGGCGTTCACTAACGATCTTGGGATTTACGCTCTCCTTCAGCAGCAACGTAGCATGGCTGTGGCGGAGGTCGTGAATCCTGATGTCATCGGGAAGGCCGGCCTTGGCTAAGAGGTTTGAAGTGTCCGTACCAGGTTGCGGTAGTGGACAGGCTGGCCATCACTTCCGGTAAACACCAAGCTAAGGTCCTGCCGGTTTTCACCGGCCTGAAGGCGTGCCTCGGCTTGCGTCTTTCCATGCTGCTTTAGGGCCTTAGTTACGGGTGGAGGCAAGGGAACCACCCGCCTTGCACGGGGTGTCTTGGGCTCCTCGAAACCCTTGCCAGGTGCAAGGCTTCGCTGGACATGTAGTCGCCCGGTTTCCAGGTCCATGTCTGACCACCTTAGGGCCAGCGCCTCACCCGGGCGGAGGCCGGTAGTTAAGAGAAGCCTAAAGACAACACCAAATCGGTCTTCCTCGCAAGCCTCTAGAAAGCGCTTCACTTCGTCTGAGGATAATGGCCGCATTTCTTCCCGCTGTTGTCTGGGCAGATCAACATTGTCAGCCGGGTTCTGCTGGAGAAGACGCCATTTGACTGCTTGTTCGAGGGCATTTCTCAACACGGCGTGAACGTAACGGATCGTTCTTGCTGAGAGGTCGCGCTCGAAGATGCTCGTAGAGGGTTATGGACAGCATGCCCCACGGAGTGGCCAGGGCCAGCCGAGATGAGTACCGTAACCGCTGGTAAGTGCTCGGGATGATCAATACGGCAGGATCTTAGAGCAATTAGAGCAAATAGCTTCATGGATAAATGCCTTGACAAATTTATAGATATGATATAGCTTGCTAGCAAGAACAGCAGTCCATGACTGTCACTGAGAAGGGTGAATGTTATGCAGAAGGCCGTCTCTATCAAAGACTTAGTGAATTCTCTTGTGCCGATTTCCCGCTTCAACAAGGGCGAAGCCAACAGGGTTTTTGAGGAGGTTCGTGAAACAGGCTTCAAGATTGTGCTTAAGAACAACTCCCCCGTCTGCGTACTACTCTCACCAGAATCCTATGGGCAGATGCTTGAGGCCATCGAGGACTATCACCTATTCATAGAAGCCGGGAAGCGGATGGAAAATACAGGGGCAGGGGATTTCATCCCAGTGGAAAAAGCCATGCAGGAACTGGGCATCACTGAGGCTGACTTAGACGGTGCAGACGTGGAGACAGAATAGATGTGGAAGGTGGAGTATTTGAGAGAAGCATTGGAGGACATCAGACGGCTTGACCCGTCACAACGCATCCAGGTGTTGAAAGCCGTCAACAAGGTGGCGGTTAATCCATTACCCCTGATGGAGGGTGGCTATGGAAAACCCCTGGCCAGTAGAAGCAGCATGAACCTGACAGGCTACTGCAAGATCAAAATTCGAAAATTAGGTTTGCGAGTGGTCTACAAAGTCTCGCGGGAAGACGCCACCATGAAGGTCGTTGTGGTTTCCAGAAGGGCTAATGATGAAGTGTATCTTCTGGCACATGAACGTAGAGATTCGTAGCCCCGTGAAGGTTTCCCCACCCCAAGCCTGTCACCCTGTGTTCACACTAGTGTAGTGTCAACCCTAAAACTATAATAAGAACCAGTTTCATGGTATACTCTTCTTCAGAGAGAGGAGGGGTATACCATGCCAAAGCTAAGATACCATGTTCGTCTTTCTGATGATGAACGAAAGACCCTGCTCAAGATCGTTTCCAAAGGTTCTGCCTCAGCCAAAATCATCATGCATGCTAATGTGCTGTTGGCTGCGGATGAGAACGGTGAAAGCGGGCGAAAGAGTGAAGCAGAGATCGCGAGGCTCTTTCATGTTCACCAGCAAACGGTTCATACCATTAGACGACAATACTCTGAAGAAGGGCTGCAGGCCGCGCTCGGCAGAAAGAAGCGGAAAACACCACCAGTTGAGCCCAAGATTACCGGCGAGGTAGAGGCAAAGATCATTGCGCTCAGTTGCAGCTCTCCTCCACCGGGGCGATCCAGATGGTCGCTCAGGGTGTTGGCGGATAAAGCGGTTGAATTGCAGTACATTGACAGCTTCTCACATGAGGCCGTAGGACGGCTCTTAAAAAAACGAACTCAAGCCGCACCTTCGTAAACACTGGTGTATTCCACCTGAACAAAACGCCGCCTTTGTCGCCTGTATGGAAGACGTCCTGGATCTATACCAGCAGCCCTTTTGTGAATCGTATCCAGTCATCTGCATGGATGAAAAGCCGTATCAGCTTCTGGGTGAAACCCGAACTCCGATCCCGATGGAGCCTGGGAAACAGGAGCGTCGGGACGGTGAATATGTTCGACACGGGACTTGCAGTATTTTCGTTTTCACAGAACCGCTTGCAGGTTGCAGGCACGTAGCGGCCTGTGAGAGAAGAACTCAGATTGACTGGGCAAATCAAGTCAAGGAACTGCTTGAGGTTCACTATCCAGACGCCCTAAAGATCCGGTTGGTTATGGATAACTTGAATACGCACACCATGGCATCGCTTTATGTGGCGTTTCCACCGGAGATAGCCAGAAGTCTTGCTAAGCGTCTTGAGATCCACTACACGCCGAAGCACGGTAGTTGGCTCAATATAGCCGAAATAGAACTGAGCGCAATGACTAAACAGTGTCTTGACCGCCGGATTTCCTCAATCGAATCTCTTTGCATTGAGTTGGCGGAATGGGAAACAACAAGAAACAGCAATCAAAAAGGCGTCGACTGGCAATTCACGACCGATGAGGCAAGGATCAAGTTAAAGAGGCTTTATCCACAGTTTAAGAGTTGACGCTGTACTAGGCGCATCCGGGGTCCGGAGTCAATGAGGAACGGCACGCGCCTCCTATTGCCGAGGAATCGAGGGGGGGGTACCCTGATAGAGGCAAAAACGCACCTGCGGGTTGTGCATGGGTTTCAGATTGCCTACGGGTGCACGTCCCGATGACACGTTGGTCAAAAGCGAAGACAATTACCGTAACATATTGTACCCCCAAGTTTTTCTTCGTCCCACGCCACCACAAACCGCTCGGGCTCAGCCTCCAGGTCTTTCAGCACCTGAGCAAAATAACCTGGAGCCGCAGCTCTCGGCCGAATGGATGCTGACACCACCCCTGCCAGGACCGAGTTCCACACACCGCGTACGGGATAATCGTCCCTGCCTTTTGCCCTCTCTGACTCAAGGACCCGCATCAATTCCTCGTCCGGCATGTGCTCTATCACCAGCCGCAGCCGTTCAAGATCTCCAAGTTCCTCGATCTCTTCCCACCCAAACAACCCCTGCTGTGGTATGATGGCCATGGGTGATCCTCCCTTCCCGCATACCCTTCTACGGTGCCCTGTACATCCCCGACGCCGTTGGTGGTTACTCCTCCGCGGCCATGGTGGGGTTCCTTACCGGACTTCTACCGTTCACGCCTATCCGTTAGAGGCCGACCGAAGCCAGGCCTGCCCCGGGGTCTCCCGGAGCGCCGGCTCAGAAGTGGGTGTACCCACCCTTTCCCAGGCGGACCTCCATGTCTCCTGTTTTTATGTGAACCCCTTCGCCCTGCCTCATCCTGCCAATGTACGTAAGCGGCGTACCGCATGACATCACTGCCTCTGCCACCGTTTCCTTCCTCGCCGGGTCCACCGTCATCAGGAGCTGGTAGTCCTCCCCTCCGTGAAGCGCCCACTCCAGCGGGTCTTTGCCTAGATTGAGAGCCATTGCCCTCGCCGCTGGGTCGACTGGCACTTCCCTGTCCAGGAGGGCGCCGAGCCCCGATTCTTCGCATATGTGCCCTAGATCCCCCGCGAGCCCATCGCTCACATCTATCATGGCTGTGACCCCCCCCGTGCCAGCTGCGGCCTGCGCCTCCCTTACCCGGGCCTCAGGCGCCTGGTGCGCCTGCACCGCCTTGTCCACGAAGCCCGGGCCCTCGCGAGAACGCCCCGAGAGAAACCACTCGAGAGCGGCCGCAGAAGCCCCCAGCGCCCCGGTAACGGCAACCAGGTCACCCGGCCGGGCGCCGCACCTCAATACGGGTCTTTCCGCCTCTCCTATGATCGATACGTCAATGACCAAAGGCCCCCCAGTCTTGACGGTGTCTCCCCCCACTATCGCAACGCCGTAACGGGAGGCCGCGGCGGCCATCCCCCGGTAGATCCCCTCGTAGAGTTCCGAAGGCCTCTCTTCAGCACTCACCCCCAGTGAGACCACCGCGTAAAGAGGCCTCCCGGCCATTGCGGCAATGTCGCTCACGTTCACAGCCAGCGCCTTCCACCCTACCTCCCAGGGTACCGCGAAATCAAGCCGGAAGTGGATCCCTTCGACCACCATGTCGGACGCGAAGAGGAGCCTCCCCCGGGGGGGCTCAAGGACTGCCGTGTCATCCCCTATGAAGCGATATATTCCGCCGGGGGGATCGCCGAGAACCCTGGCCAGCATCTTTATGAGTTCGAACTCCCCCACCTTCATTCTCGCGACACCCCTTCCACCTCCATCTTGAGCCTCCTCGCCGCCTCACTTGGATCAGGTGCCGATACGATGGCGGAGACCACAGCAATCCCGGCGGCCCCCGCGTCCAGAACCGCCCTGGCGTTTTCGGCCTTCACCCCGCCCATTGCAGCCACCGGAAGGCGGGTTGCCCGGCACAGCCTCCCCAGCCCCCCGAGGCCCAGGGGCGGCTCGGAATAGGTCTTGGTGGCTGTCGGGAATACAGCCACAGTGCCCAGGTAGTCCGCCCCGGCAACCTCAGCCTCCCTAGCCTCGTCCTCATTTCCTGCCGTGGCCCCTATGATGAGGTGAGGCGCCAGCCTCCTCGCCTCCGCGACGGGGAGGTCCTCCTGCCCGAGATGCACTCCGTCGGCTCCCACAGCCATGGCCACATCCAGGCGGTCATTGACTATGAACAAGAGCCCCTCCCGGGACGCGAGGCGCCTGAGTGTAACGCCCGCCTTCCAGAGCTCGCGGGATGTCATGTCCTTGCCGCGGAGCTGGACAGCCGTGATGCCTCCGGCCGCGGCAGCCCTCACCACTTCCTCCTCGCTCCGCCCCATGGAAAGGCTGCGGTCTGTCACGAGGTAGAGCCTGAGGGCCTGCCTCAGGTCACGCTTCATCCTGCCCAGCCTCCAGCCGTTTTACCCTGGCTCCCCTAGCCAGATCCTCCTGCGAAATGGCGTAGATCTCATCGAGTAGCCTCGTGGCAAAGGTACCCGGCCCTGGAGCCTCCTTTGCCGCCCTCTCCGCAGCCAGTCCGAAGAAGGCGAGCCCCGACGCAGCCGCCGAGGCAAGGTCCTTCTCGACAGCTGCGAAGGCGGCGACCACCGCTGTGGCGGCGCACCCCGTGCCTGTCACGCGTCCCAGGAGCGGGTGGCCGTTATGGACGCTATAGAGGCCATTCCCGTCGCTTATCCAGTCCACTGGACCCGTAACTGCCACGGTACAGTCAAGTCTCCGGGCCAGGGAGAACGCAAGCCGGGACGCGTCGATCCCCGTTGCCGCAGAGTCCACACCCCGGATGGCGACATCCTCGCCCGCGAGGCTCGCGACCTCTGAGAGGTTTCCCCTGATCACGTTCACCTTCGTCTCATTGAGTATCCTTGATGCGCTCTCCGTCCTCAGCCTTGTGGCCCCGGCCCCCACCGGGTCAAGCACGACCGGAACCCCGGAGGCGTTCGCGGCCCTGCCCGCCCTCAGCGCGGTCTCCACCAGTGGAAGCGTGAGGGTGCCAATGTTGATTACCAGGGCCCCGGCACACGACGCCATTTCCTCAACCTCTTCGGGCGCGTGCGCCATGACGGGCGATGCCCCCAGCGCCAGGGTGACGTTCGCGGTGAAATTGGTCACAACCCAGTTGGTGATGTGATGGATCAGCGGGGTCCTTTCCCTAATGCGCTTCAGATGCTCTCCGGCTGCGTGCACTCTCTCTTCCCCCCTTGAAGGTTTCCGGGCAAAACGCCCTCTCTCAAGAAATACATGTGGTTGGTGGGCCCGTACCCCTTGCCCAGGCCCGGGGCGTTGGCGATCCCCCACGTCACGGCCTCCTTGGCCGCCCGGACGGCCTCCAGCCCCCCGAGCCCCCGCGCAAGCCCGGCAGTGATAGCCGCCGAAAAGGAGCACCCCGTGCCGTGCGTGTTCCGGGTACGGATGCGGGCCATGGCTAGAACGTGAAACTCTCGTCCGTCATACACAAGGTCTGCCGGGTCCCCGTCAAGGTGCCCGCCTTTGACCACAACGAGGGGCGGGCCAAGCCCCGCTATGCGCCGCGCTGCCTCCCTCATGTCCGCGTATTTCCTGACCGGGATGCCGGCAAGTTCACCAGCCTCCGCCAGGTTCGGGGTGACGACCGCAGCCAGCGGGAGAAGGCTTTCTCTCAGCGCAGTGCGGGCGGCGGGCTCAAGAAGCACATCCCCGCTCTTGGCCACCATCACTGGGTCAATCACCAGGTTCCGTACCCTGAACGTCCGGAACACCTCGGCGACCGCCTGTACTATCGCCGGGCCCTGGAGCATCCCGGTCTTGGCCGCATCACACCCGATGTCCTCCAGGCACGCCTCCATCTGGGCGGCCACCGCCTCCGGGGGCAGGGGGTCTATACGCCTGACACCCGTGGTGTTTTGCGAGGTGACGGCGGTCACGGCGCTCATCCCGTAGATGCCCATGGCGGTAAACACCTTGAGGTCGGCCTGTATCCCGGCTCCTCCGCCACTGTCGGAGCCTGCCACCGTCAGAGCCCTCCCTACACGCAATTTGATCCCTCCCTTCCCAGAAAGCCCTTCACAATGTCCATGGCGCAGAGGGCGCCACACATACTGCAGGGGCCGGGCTCTTCGCCGGTCCTCAAGGAGCGGTACTTGCGAGCTCGCTCCGGGTCCACCGACAGGCTCACCTGGGCCTCCCAGTCCAGGGCGGCCCTGGCTCTGGCCATCCGCCTATCCCAGGCGGACGCCACCCGCCCCCGCTTTACCAGGTCCCCGGCGTGGGCCGCCACCCGTGAGGCGATGACCCCCTCGCGGACGTCCTCAAGGGAGGGAAGGCCCAGGTGCTCCGCGGGGGTCAGGTAACAGAGGAAATCCGCCCCGGACGCAGCCGCCAGGGCACCCCCTATGGCGCCGGCTATGTGATCGTACCCGGGAGCGACATCCGTCACCAGCGGCCCGAGAACGTAAAAAGGCGCCTCGTGACAAAGGCGCTTCTCCAGGAGTACATTCGCCTCCACCTGGTCCAGGGGTACATGCCCAGGCCCCTCAACAATCACCTGGACCCCGGCATTCCTGGCACGGAGCACGAGCTCGCCGAGGAGCGCCAGCTCCTCTATCTGGGGCCGGTCAGTGGCATCAGCCACCGAGCCGGGTCTCAAGGCATCGCCCAGGCTGAGAACGACATCGTACCTCAAGAGGATCTCCAGAAGGCGGTCAAACCCTTCATATAGAGGGTTTTCCGCATCCCGGTGGATCATCCACGCCGCCAGGAGGGCCCCTCCACGGCTCACCATCCCAGCCTGCCGCCCCTCCCGGCGCAGGCTCTCCAGCGTGGTGCGGGTGAGTCCCGCATGGAGTGTCATGAACGTCACGCCCTCTGCGGCCTGCTCCTCGATAACCGAGAACAGACCGTCGGGGCTCATGCGGAGGACGCTCCCTTCGCGTTCGCGGGCCTCGAGGGCCGCCTGGTATACCGGAACGGTGCCCACTGGCGCCTCTGACGCCTCTAGGATCGCGGTCCTTATCGCCCGGACGTCCCGCCCTGAGCTCAGGTCCATCAGGGTGTCAGCCCCAGCCTCCACGGCGGTCAACGCCTTCGCCACTTCCTCTTCGAGGCAGGATCTCCTATCGGACGCCCCGATGTTCGCGTTCACCTTGGTTCTGAGACGCTTGCCGATCCCCACAGGGCGCACATCGTTCCTGAGGCGGGTGTGAAGAATCACCGCCTCCCCCGATGCCACGAGCCCCGCGAGGTCCTCAGGTGCAAGCCCTTCGTCTGAAGCCACCGGCAGCAACTCAGGGGTCACGCTGCCTCTCCTTGACATGTCTATCTGCATGGGAAACACCCCCTGTCATACCGGGCGGGAAGGGAAGCCCCGGAAGGGGCGCCAGACGGGGCGAAGGGCAGGGGATCAAAAAGGACCGCCACCGGAAAAGGCGCGGTCCACCGTAGAATCTGCGACAGTTCCCTCCGCTGGTATTACCCATGTCAGGTTCGAGGGGTTCGGGCTTTCCCGTCTCAGCCAGCCATTTCAGGCCAGCACCCCCACCGCCATACGCTATGAGGTTTGTAACCAAAGTCTACTCCACCTTGACACCTGAGTCAAGGGCGCGACTTGCATCCACTTGCATCAGAAGCACTGTTTCTATCAGCGTTTTGATAGGCTTCTGTACTGCAGGGGGTTACGCAGGGCACTTGAAGAGCGTAGAAAGAATGACTTGACCTTAATACTGA
The DNA here is from genome assembly GCA_040754315.1 of Bacillota bacterium. Taxonomy (NCBI): domain Bacteria; kingdom Bacillati; phylum Bacillota; species Bacillota bacterium. The sequence goes on along the minus strand of JBFMCS010000026.1, from coordinate 18,584 downwards.
AGCCATAATACGGTTAAGAGGATAGACTGCCCAGTAGCGTCAGGAATGAGGTGGCCAGGTGACAAGTATGAGTTCATCTGCTACGCTTCCCAACGATATTCTTGATGCCATAAACGCATCTATTAGAAAGCTGGGGTACGTGACACCTGCACAGGTTGCCTTCTCTCCTGTAACCCCTTGTGGTTTTCGCCATTTATCTGACCTTTCATCGTCTGACTCTCCATTGAAGCCAGTAATCCGGTTGCTCTGGAGTCCTTGGCCTTTGCGGCATCTTAGCATGGAGCACCTAGCAGATGTCAAGAGGATGGACATGCCGCCATCCATACGCTACCTATCCTTCACGAATGATGGGAAGGAGTTTATCACAACAGCAGCCTCCCCTCATGCCTTTGGCAGAATAGACTTCTTGCCGGTTTCTAACCAACTTAGAAGAAAGACTCCCCCCATCCGCATAAGAGACCTGCACCCAATCATAAGCATATATGATCTTCGCCAACTAGTTTGCAGGGTAAGAGACGCCATATTTGCTGCTCACGGGCACGATCGCTTGAGGCTGTTTGACACAATCCTTCTTCTTCTTGCCGCAAAGATATACGATGAGGCCAAGAACCCTGGGGACCTCTACCTTTCACGCCTTGCTGCAAGAGCCGATTGTCTTGACGAGTTCATTACGTTTTGTGATGAAGCACTGGAAAGTATCGGCTGCGAGCGGTTTCGATCCAGAGTAGACCTGGATAATGCCAGCCTTATTGCGTGCCTGCAAACCCTTTCAGCCTATTCCATACGCCTAACCCTCGAAATAGGTGGTCAGACTGACGTATTGGGAACGTTCTACCAAGAAATCGTCAGTTCGACCTTCCGTGGCAGTTTGGGTGCGTATTTTACTCCTAGACCCATCGCTGAGATTGCGGTCAAGATAGCTCAGCCAACTGCGGAAGATGACATCCTGGACATGTGCTGTGGTTCAGGCACATTTCTCTTGGAGGCATTCTCCAGTGCATGTCATGGAGGCACTTCACCAAGGGTTTTCGGTTGCGACATCCAGGAGAGGATGGTACTTGCCGCACTGATGAACTGCTTTCTCCACGGTGCTAGTAACGCAAAGATCATTCAGGGCGATGCACTGAAGATGCAGCTTGGCGACTTCGGGTTCCAAGGCGATGGGTTCTCCCTTATCGTTGGGAACCCGCCATTTGCAGGATTTGAAAGCGAGGAGTACCTACCATACTCCAATACCCTTCCCGGGGCCGGCACTCGGGTGAATAAGGTAGTACCCTTCATTGTCAAGACAGTCAACCTGCTCAAACCAGGCGGCCGGGCGGCCCTAGTCATACCATCAAGCGTTCTCAATGGAGAAGCAATCTCCTACGTACGCTTGCGCAACTGGTTGTCTGGACAGGTAGATATAACGGAAATCATTGGACTACCCCGAGATGCTTTTGTTCACACAGATTGCGGGATAGAGGGGGCCTTGCTGTTCTTTCATAGAAAGCCTGCCGTCGGGCAGAGGCGGAATGAGGTGTTCTTCTTCAGTCTGGCTAACATTGGGTATGACAGGCGTGGTCGCGCCGTGAACGGATCCGAGGTTGATCATGTCTTGTCACTGTGGAAACGTCACAATAGGGTTGATAGGTGTTGGGTTGAGATGGAACGCCTGCGCGGCTTTAGCCGGTGGGACCCTAATTGGCTGGATGCTGCGGTAAACCGTGCGGACTGCTACGGAATTGGGGCTCATGTGCGGCTAACCGATCTATGTAAAATAGCAAATCGCACGATGAAGAAGTCTGAGATCCAATTCTCGACCAACGTTCGGTACTTTGAGGTTTCTGATACGGACATGGATAGAGGGGTTGTGCTTCGCACACATATGGGGAATAGCGATGAACTCCTGAAGAAGGCCCGTTTGAGATTGATGGTAAGAAAGGGAGATGTGCTTGTTCCAAATCATAGAGACAGCCTTGCTGCAAAGACAGCACTTCATTCGGGTAGAAGTGCTGTCATAGTAGGCGAAAAAGAGGATGGCTGCATTACGAGTAATCGGTTCACGATACTTGAGTCGATCATTGACCCGAGGCTGTTGAAGTTTGTACTCAACAGTCCTGACGTACGAAGGCAAATGGTCCTGCAGGCCAGAGGCAGTGCGTCTTTTGACATTCGAGATAGAGTGCTTTATGAGATCTGGGTAAACAAATGCATACTGGATCCCAGTCTTCAGCAAGAGGTGCTAGGGCTCTTTGATCAGATGGAAGAAGCGCAACTCAGGATCGATGCTCTCAATCAGCACTTGGCGAGCCTGATGGACTCGTGAAGGCTTACACCTGCTTTCAGAATCCTTCTTTCGCAGTTTTTGGAATTCAGGTGACCGCTAGCATAGGGGATCGGTTAACAGTAAATGTCACTTAGGTATCTTGCCTTTCTGGAAGAGATGGTGTTTCCACTCCATCAGACGTTTGCGGTCGACGTGAAGGTCTGGTGCTTCCAGCAGGTAGAACCACATAGATGAGGGTGGGTACTCTGTGATCCCGGCGGTCCCGCTGGCCGGAATCCGCCGGTGCCACAGGCCTCTATAGAGGGATCCTCTATCAGACTGAGTCTTCTGAAGTCTTCCCGCAGGCAGGAATGGCCGGTTCACCGGGATGCGAAGAACCAGCAACGGCACTTTCTGCAAGCTCTCTTATGATGCTACCGTGCAGGGAAGGCCACCTGAAGGTCCCATACGCGTGGGGGTGAACCGCGCAGTTGAATAAGCGCCAGCGGAAGAAGATGAAAGCCAATACATCCCGGGGTTCCAAACAGCCGAGGTGCTGTCCCGGGGCGCATTCCGGGGACCCCCTGGCTGAATTGGTTTCCCTAGGGAGGGACCGGTTCATGAAGGGGGACTTCAAGGAGGCCCTCTCGCTGTGGCGGCGTTCTGATCCCGAGGCGCGGCTGGAAGAGGTCCGTTCCTTCATGGCCGAGGCCTGCTTCCGCATGGCCCAAGTACAGCGTTTACAGGGAAGGTACCAGGCAGCCATGAGCTACCTGACGGAGGCTTCTTCCCTGTGGCCCTCCAGGGCAAGCTATCCCTACCACCTCGGGCTGGAGTTTCACCGATCAGGGAACCTGAAACGGGCGGAAGCGGAATACCAGAGAGTGCTCGCCCTGGAACCCAACCATGACAGGGCCCTGTTCCACTTGGCGCTGGCCCGCATGGAGAGGACCATGGCGAAGGACTCGGACCGGGCAGGTGGCGCTGGAGCCCTAGCTGAATTCGTTGACTGGCTTGACGGACCCCAGGGCCGCTTACTGAAACCCCAGGAACGGGAGTTTTACGCCCACGATGGACATGGTCCTCTCCCTTTCCCCGGAGCGCTCCAGGGCTGACACGTGAAGTATTCCGTCGAGGTCATACTGGAACTTCACGAGGATCTGGGGAACCCCTCGAGGCATGGGGGGTATACCATCCAGGCGCAGGTTGCGGTCTTCCTAGGTGTTCGCGGTCTAGGCTTGTTAGGCCGAAAGATGTAAGGAGGTCAAAGCCCTCCGCTTCGGTGCTCCACCTGCCTTCTCGTCGCGGTCGTGAATGTCCCGCACTCAGGAGATGTCCACTCCCTGACAGAGGCATCTTGTCCGTCCTGTAACCCGAGTCGTGACAGGGCGTGCTGGACGGGAACCACTGGTCAATTCCCATGCTGGAGCGGGGACATTCCATGGTTTCCTGGAAGGCGCTGCCAGTTGGTGGGATCTATGGGCGCGGCAGAGGAGAGGCGTGATGAGACTCCGGTTCCGGTAACCTAACGAGAGTCATGGTTGACGATGGGCGGAGGAATCTTGACAAGCCAAGGTGTTTCAGGGTAGCTCCGGTTCCCGTAAAACCCTACGTGCGATCGGATGGCTGGACCATAACCAACCCAGGGTCATCAGGCAGGAGTACCGGGTCTGTTCAGGCTGCGATGAACCCAGAAGATCATCTCTCGGGAGCCCCATGAGGTCAAGGGCCCAGAACACGCTGCCTCTGGCCCTATGGGTGCCCGCTCATGGAAACAGCAGTCTTGTCAGAAATAGTGAAGACACTCACACACCGTGGTCAGACCCCACAAGTTTATTTCTGGCGAACCTCCGCCGGAATAGAGGTAGACATCGTTGTTGAGACCGGTGGGAGACTCGTCCCCATTGAGGTGAAGACTACGGCGACGCCACACCCGGCCATGGGCTCCTCTATTAGGACGTTTCTGCGAGACTTTGGTGATAAGGCCGTGCCGGGTTACGTGGTCCATCCTGGCAGTGTTCGCCTACCATTGGGGACAAACGTACTGGCATTTCCATTTTCTCATTTGTAGAGCCTGTCTCACGAAAATCCACTGTGTGGGCAGGCTTCTATCTTCGGGACTGCAAGTGAGGGCATCCAGCCTTGGTGTTGGTACAAGGTGGGGGTGCCGGTTAAGAGGTCCTGTCCTCGAGCCCATACAACCTAATCTGAATCTCCTTGTACAATTCGCTCACCGTCACCACGGCGAACACCGATTGTTGTGTTCGAACAGGGGGATGTGGGCTGCGCGGCCATGATTCCATATAATGGCTATCAATCTTGTCCAGGACGGTCTCCCGCTGGGCCGGGCCTGTAGCTATGCTATACAAGACAAACTTACAGCCTTACCTGGATGATGTATCTTTACCGGTGGCAACCTGAACTCTTTGCCCACCTGCTATCAGCCCGCATAACCGGCCAAGTTATCACTTATGCTGACCTAACTTGATAGCCATCTTCCATATTGAGGCAATGAGCGCCAGGACACCGGCGAGCTCTACGTTACCCCACGTGGCGTAACCGCGGTGTTTTTCTGAAACCCTGGGCAGGAGCCTCACTTGTTTCTCGCAGTAGCGGCCAGTGCAAACAAGGGAGAACGGGTTAACTCATTTCTTCATGTTTCCTCGGGTGGTGGGGTCACTTCGAGCGAAATACTGCATTCGATATTAGGATCTTGCTGTCAACGGTAAGGTCCACTTCCACTTCTGGGAAGATCTCCTCGTTCCATTTTGATGCCATTGCTTCCCATGCCTTGGGGTATTTCCTGTACAGTGACTGGCCAAAGCCAAAGATATCGGAGCGGAACTCCTGTTGCACCGTTCGGAGGGTCTTCCGCATTTCCCCCTTTACCAGCTCATTGACAGCTGCTTGGATTTCCTGTCTCAACCGGAGGTCATCATCATACAGGTCTTGGGGAATCTGGCTCATTTCCAGTTCCAGACGCACCTCAACCTTCATTCTTGGGGTTTTACCATCCAGGATGGGAGTCAAGGACGATTCCACGCTTCTGACAAGAAGCGCAAGGATGACGCCCTCTCGCCTAGGATTGGGCACCTCCACGATCGAGCCCCTCACCATCCTAGCGGTGACCCATAGATACCCCCTGGCGTCATTGCCATCAAGAAACCCTACCAGCCTATCATCTCTGAACGCCGCGATTCCCAGATTGATGGTGAGCCCGCGGAGTTTTTCCCCCGTACCATACTCGCTAAGGGGGTCAAGCACTGGGGAATCACGGGGAAGCATTCCAGGGATGTTTAACTCGCTTTCCAGTGGCTGCTCCCGGCTGGCCGAGGGCTTGGCCTGCCGTACTTCTCCGCCCTGCTTCTTAACCTGAGTGTCTTGGGTCTTCCTTCCAGCGGTATGCATGGTTATCGGTTCAATCCCGGGCTCCGCCATCTTCATGAGGAACTCGTTCAGTGAAACCCGGACAGATTTTCCGGAGAAGCGTGTTGTTGCATCCACCAATCCCCTTAGGGTCAAAGAGGGCAGGTTCTGTATAAAGGGTCTTTGAAGAAGACCAGCTGCCGAGTCGCAGGTTGTGATATAGATACTTCTTCGCACTAGGTTCTCCCTGGCGAAATAGTCAAGGTAAGGCTGAACCCCATCCCGAGCCAGGTTCATGCCCACTACTATAGTGCTAACTTGGCCTAGGAATATCTTTTGTGGGACCCTTCGCTGAACGTTCTTGATCGCGTTGGGCACTGTGGATCCCTCTTCCATCAGCACCCACCCCACAGTATTGGCCACTCCCTGCTGGCCGAGACCAGCAGCCAAGGCCTGTGGGTTACTGACCTCCAGCGAGACCAGCACCTTGCCAGGGGTCACCCTATCAAGGCCAACGGAGCCGATTATCGCCAAGTCATCTGTCTCGATACTGCCCCAGCAGCCGGAAATGCCCAATGCCAGAAGGCATATAAGAAGACCCGTAGGCAACCGTCCTTGGCCACTAGCCATTCTTGAGCCTCCCCCTTCCACGGCCAATACCACGAATCACTGATACCAGGAAGACTAGGCCAATAAGTCCAGAAAGGGCTACGGTTGCCAAAGTGGTGGGCACCGGTTCAAGGACCTTGCGTAATTGGAATGGGTCGCCTAACCTGAATGCGAGGGGAACCAGTCCCGCAGCGAAAAGGACAAGGACAGCGGACTTCGGCCGGGTTCCAAGAGCATCCGCCAGCATTATTGAGGCGACAAGAAGAAGAACGGTCACGTCGAACACCACACCAAGCATCCACAAGGTGGCAACGACGATATCAAGCCTTTCAACGATGCCTGCGACGAAGGCTATATGAGCCAGGGAAAGCAATGGGGAAAACTGGTCTTTTGCCTGGTAAGGTCCCATGTAAATCAGTACTGTCACCGACAGGACGACCAGCGTGATCCCAGAGATGAGAAGCGCTCCGTTCACCGCACGCCTGATCCTGGGCGGATCAACACAGTATTTACCCAGTCCTAGCGCCAAGCCACTGGACATGAGGAACCAGAAGATGGGATTCGCAGAAGCGTGGATGACAGGCAGGATTCCCCGCGCTAGTATGGGTTCAAGGAAGAAGATGTCGGGTCTTACCGGAGACATGAAGAGGAGAATGAAGCCAGTAATGATGGATAGCCCCACAAGGGTGAAAAGGAATTCGGCACTGCGACCCATGGCATCCGGGCCCAAGTAGGCGCCATAGGCGGCCACCAGCCATGCCGTGATGGCCACGACCGAATCTGGTGCTTCCGGGAGCGCTGATGTCATCAACAAGAAGGCTAACTCCCGAGTTCTCAATAGGGCAATGAAGCAGAACAAGAGGCTTACCAAGAGCCCAGTGGGGATCCCCAGGAAAAGTCCCAGGGAGTCTCGGGAGATTTCGGCGAAGCTCCGCTTCGGAAACCTCATCATGAGTGAGCCTAGCAGTGTTCCTAGCAGGAGAGATATGGCCGTTGCCACTATGGCGGCGATCCAGGCGTCCTGGAGAACTTTGGTCACGGTTATCACAGGCAAGGAAACCACGACAATCGATATCCTGGACAATGAGACCATGAAGAGCAGTTGTCTGGAACTGATTTTACCCCACAAATCACTCTTCTCCTGTGTCCCCGTCCTCCCGGGGCTCGCGGATTTCTGGCGGTGTCCCGCGTCTCAACCTGTCCCTATGGGCCGATGGCCTCACAGGCCTTGCAACCTGTGCTGGCACGATTACAAGATTTTCGCCAATTTCACTGACACGCCCGGGCGTGTAGAGGGCCATGAAGGGCATGCCTAGGGACTTCATTGAGGAAACATGGTATAAAACAACCAGCAGCCCTAGGGCAATCCCATAGAGGCCCAGTATTGACGCCACAAGAAGAAGAGGAAAACGCAACAGCCTAAAGGATATTGCTGCCTCTGCCCGGGGTACCGAGAAGGATGCTATTGTGGCTGCAGTAATGACTATAACCAGCCCGGGGGCTATGAATGCGGCCTGTACAGCGGCTTGACCGAGAACCAAGGCTCCCACGATACTCACAGCCGGGCCAAATTGCTGGGGCAACCTAACGCCGGCCTCACGCAGGATTTCCACTATTACTTCAGCAATAAGAGCATCAACCACCACCGGGAAAGGAACCGCCGCATGTGTGGCTGCGATATTGAGGAGCAGCGGTAGTGGTATGAGTTCTTGGTGAAATGATGTGGCGGCAATGTATAAGGGCGTAATCATGACCGAAAGGAAGAAGCCTAGCACCCGGAATATCCTCAGGGTTGAGGTGACAGGGAAACCCACGTAGTGGTCCTCAGGCGAGGCAAAGAATGAATAGAAGTGGTTAGGCATAGTGAGGGCAAAGGGACTCCCGTCCACCAAGAGGGCTACACGACCCTCGTTAATGTCAGCAATGGTGGAATCTGGCCTTTCCGTAGCCCTTATGGTTGAAAAGATTGAGTATGGATGGTCTCGAACAAGGTTCTGGATCATCCCGCTATCCAGCACAACGTCGGTATCGATGGATTTTACCCGGCGCCGCACCTCCTGGATAATCTCCGGGTGGACAATGGACCTCAGGTAGATTAGCCTGACGTCTGTCTGGCTTTTTCGACCTACTCTCAAGTCCTCCACAGCAAGGTCCGGTGTCTTCATATGCAGGCGCAGAAGTGCCAGGTTGTCTCTGATTAGTTCCGTAAAGCCAACCCGTGGGCCCCTAACCGTTTGCTCGCTAGTAGCCTGCTCAATGCCTCTAGAGGGAACGCTCTTTGTACGTACGACAAGAGCGACTTCTTGCCCCTCTACCAGGATTACTGATTGGCCAGCCAGAATGTGAGATATGGCCTCTTCACGGGTCCGGACCTCAATCACATCCTGCGCGGTTATGATGCGGGTCTTCATCTGGTGCATGATGTCCCTCTTCTGCATGTCGATGAGAGTCGGTCTTGCCCATAGAACGAGGGGCTTGAGAATCGTGTCATTCACGGCAACCTCATCAACGATGCCCTGCAGGAGCACTACGGCGATCTTCCAGTTAGGCCGTCCTCCAACCAGAAACTGCCTTACTATCAGGTCGCTAGGATGACCAAACAACCCTGTGATAGCGTTGATCTCATCCCCGATGTGTTTTGACAGGGGGGTAGATGGCCTTTGTCCTATCTGGTTTCTTGGAGCCCTTCTCCGAGCCACAACCCGCAACAACTCCTTCAGCACCGCACTCCTCTCCTTCTTCTAGTATGATCCCTTAATGAACACCTGGCTATACTGTGGGGCAAACGGGGAAGGGGGTAGCCGCCGGAGAACGGTCTATCCCTATCAGGTAATAGATGCCACGGTCCAATCCCATGGATTGAGGTGGGCCTGGCGCTATGACCACCTCGCTGGCAGCGCGCCAGGGCCCCAGCCCCTCGGGGGGTGTGCGATGCTCCTGTTTAGAGAGGCCTTCGCAAAACCCCAGGATTGATTAGGATTGATGACTATCAATCTTTTTCAGGAGATCTTCCCTCTGGGCAGGGCCTGTAGTTGTACTTACGAGACACACTTACAGTCCTACCTGGATGAGTTCTTTACCGATCTAGCCGGAGGTTGGTCGCGACCTGAACTCTTTGCCCATTGCTCTTGGCCTGCATAACCGGCCAAATTGTCACCTATGCTGACCTAACTTGATAGTCATCTTAGGATTTCTCGTTCTCGAGGTGTGGGAGAATGAGGAAGGAATAGCTGGCACCAATGATGGGTTGGAGGAAGACTGTGGCTAGACACCCCAGGTTGCCTCTCATTTCACCATGCTCATGTACCCGCCACCGCCACCTTTGGTCAAAGCCTGAGAACCAGCATTCGCTTGGCGTTGATGAAGATGAAGGTCAGGAAGACTTATGGTGACTCGTGCCAAGCCTCTATACCTCGCCCTGTGCATGCCAAGATAGATTTTGGCTAGGCCTAATACCCTCTAGACCGTGTCTTTCATCTCATCGCTCTCTCATGCCCCTGGGCCTGTTGGACAATACCCCCAGGTTAATCTCGATGTTGGCTTTCCCTATCACGCTGGGCACCTAGGGCAACAGCTGCAGTCCTTTCGGAAGCTCATAGATGCGTTTCATCTTCCCGCCTCCCAGCACCGGTGTGGACACCCCCCAATTCTTGGCCGGACTGGTGGTGTATTTCGATGGGAGGTGGGCGAATTCGCCTCCGGCGATCCTGGAACATTTCGGCACGGGCGGCAGCACTCTCGAAGTCCATTGGCCTGGTGGGTGTACTCCACTGGCACGGGCCTCGCTAATCAAACGGCCAAGCCACTCGAAGGAGGGGGAGGGTCACAGTGCTGGGTGGAGCCGGTGCCATGGGGCGTGCTACTGTCATGGACCTTTGTAAGATCTCCCAGGTTAAAGAGGTGCTGATCGGAGATATCGATGATGCTGGCGATGCCCTGGCGCGGAAGGCTGGACCCAAAGCCACATACCCCAGAGTAGATATCATGGACGATGAGGTATTGGCTGGTTCTATTAAGGGCTCGGCTGTCACGGTCAACTGCACTCAGTACTACCATGATACTCAGGTGATGATGGCCTGCATCGTGGCAGGGACTCACCACACAGATCTAGGGGGGCCTTTTCCACCAGACAGGGAGGCAATTGGAACTGGACAGTGAGTTCAGGGAAGCGGGGCTCACGGCCATTGTAGGGATTGGCGGTGTCCCGGAACCACCAACGCCATGGCAGCCCAGGCCGCTGAGAGCATGGATGTGGTGAGAGGGATATCCGAAACGGTTGCGCCGACTTCTCCCGCAGTGTTTCACGTCCAACGCCATGATGCCGGCGTGGCTCGCCAGGGTGGCCATGTTCAACCCGCTGAGCTATGGCATAAACCCCATAAGAGCCCTTTTCCTCAAGGGCCCGGAGTGGCCGTCACTAGCTAGCGCTGGACGCCGTGGTGCCGGGGTGACTATCGCTGCAACCGCGCTGGCCTCCGGCATGTCCCGCCGGAGTATCACATAAGGCCTGGCTCATCCGTGGGACCGGGCACCCATCGTCACTGACGGTGATGACGGCAGCGTGTCATGGGGGCAGGGGCTGCGATCTAGCACAGGGAGGGCCGTCCCGGCTTGCACTATCTCCACGTACCACCTCAGTCAAGAGGCTGTTGGATAGGCATATGGAAGGCTGCCTGTGGCTTTTGTTCCAGCCGCCCGCAGGGCATCAAGCCCTCATCAGGGCACTTCTGACCTCGGCTTCCGTGGGCAACGAGAGCACCTCCCTGGCGATGTTCGCCACCTCCGTCGAGTCGCAGGAAAGGAGGTTCTCCTTCACCCTGAGCAGGGCTGATGGGGCCACGCTAAGCTCATCGATCCCGGCGCCGATGAGGAAGGGAACCATGCTGGCGTCCGCCGCCATCTCACCGCATATGCCCACCCAGATGCCCTCGGCGTGAGCGGACCTGACCGTCAGGTCGATGAGCCTTAGCACTGCCGGGTTATAGTGAGAGTAAAGGTAGGAAACCCTCTCATTCAACCTGTCAGCGGCGAGGGTGTACTGGATGAGGTCGTTGCTGCCTATGCTGAAGAAGTCACACTCCCTTGCCAGTTCCCTGGCCATGACTGCCGCAGAGGGCACCTCTATCATGATGCCCACCTGCACGCTGTCATCCACCTCGAGTCCCTCCAGGATGAGGTCCCGTTGCACCCTTTCTAGCAGGTCCTTGGCCTGTCGCAGCTCCTCCAGTGCCGTGATCATGGGAAACATGATCCTTATTTTCCCGAAGGGGCTGGTGCGCAGGATCGCCCTGAGTTGCGTCTTGAACGCCTCGGGATTGCCGAGGCATACCCGTATCCCCCGGAACCCGAGGAAGGGATTATCCTCCTTTTCAGGGCCGAGACAGGGGAGAGCCTTGTCCCCGCCCACATCCATGGTCCTGATTATCACCGGCCGCGGCGCCAGTGCCTCCACCACCTGCCTGTAGGCCTCGAACTGCTGCTCCTCGCTGGGCGAAGGGTCCCTTCCGGTGTAAAGGAACTCGGTTCTAAAGAGGCCGATGCCATCACATCCCACCTCCAGGCATCCGGGGACATCCTGGGGTGAGGCGATGTTGCATGCCACCTCAATCCTCCTGCCGTCCTTGGTCACTGAGGGGAGGGATGCCCAGGCTTTGGTTGCCTCTGCCGCCGCTTTTGATCTCCTTGCCCTTTCTTGGTAGGTCCAGAGCGTCTCGGGGTCGGCGCCTGGGATGACCGTACCCTCATCCCCGTCGAGCACCAGTGTCTGGCCCTGGATGATCTCGCGGATCCCATCGCCCGCGCCAACCACGGCGGGGACTCCCATCTGGCGTGCGATGATCGCTGTGTGGGACGTCTTGCCCCCCGCCCCTGTGAGGATCCCCAGGACCATCTCTCGCGGTAACTGGATGGTCTCTGACGGCGCCAGTTCCCACGCCACGACGATCGCCGGCTCATCCAGGGTCAGTCCAGGTTGACCCTGGCCCCCCCGCAGAATGCGCAGGACCCTGGCGCCCACATCCCTGATGTCTGCGGCGCGTTCCCCGATATATGGGTCATCCAGGCTCTCCAGGGCCAGGGCCATCTCGTCCACCGCCACTTGCAGGGCTTCGGAGACAGGCCTGCCTTGGGCGAGGACACCTTGCTCGATCCTGTCCCAGAGCGCCGGGTCTTCCAGCATCAGCCTCTGAGCGGCGAGGATAGAGGCATGGTCAGGACCCAGTTCCCTCCTGGCCTTCTCCTCCAGGGCTTCCAGCTCCAGCGAGGCCTTCTTGAAGGCCTGGCGCAGGCTGGAAAGGGACTGCCCGGTTGCAGCCAGCCCTTGGCTTTCGGGGCACGGTTCGGGTCGTTTGAGAAAAAAGGCAGGACCAACGGCTATCCCGGGGGAAACCCCTTTTCCTTTCAACACCGTCATCCCTCCTGTCAGATATCCCCGGATAGGATGGATACGAGTCTCTCCATGGCTGCATCCTCATCGGGTCCCTCTGCCTTCAATGTGACGACGGATCCGCGGCCCGCGCCCAGGGCAAGTACCTCCAGGATGCTCTTGGCGTTCGCTTCCCTGCCGTCCTTGAGTACGCTCAGCCGGGATGAGTACTTGGCGGCCGCCTGGACGAATAGGGCGGCGGGCCTGGCATGGAGGCCTGCCTCTGTCCGGATTGTTACCATCCTCTCCACCACTTGCTCCTCCACTCCTCCGCTGGCTGAACGCGCCAGCCTCGTTCACCCTAGCGGATCGTTCCATGCGCTCTTACCGTCTCCTGCTCCAGATCCACCCTGATCTTGGCTGCGATCTCGCCAGGATGTGTTTTTTTGCTCATGTGAGTGAAATTCCACACACGAAAAGAGGAATCCTGCAACTTTACGCCGAATTCACAAGGCGCAGGAGGGGATGGCATGAATGCGAGGGACCGCCGGGTCAAGCTGTTGGAGTACGTGAAGAGCCAGCCGATCACCAGGCCAGCGGAGCTGGCTAGCGCTCTCAGTGTCTCAGCGGAAACTATCCGGAGGGACCTGGGGCACCTCTTGAAGGACGGGCTTATTGCAAAAACCCACGGCGGGGTGGTAGCTGTAAAACAGCGCGGTGTGGAAATTCCTTACGCGGCCCGCGCCACCAAGATGATCACCGAGAAGCGTGCAATAGGCCGGGCGGCGGCCCGCCTGATCGAACCCGGTGACTGCATCATCATAGAGGGCGGGACCACCGCGATGGAGCTTGTCCGGAGCATCTCCCACAAGGATGATCTGATGGTGGCCACCCAATCTATAGAGGTCGCCATGCTGCTGGAGCAGCTCGGGAATATCCGGGTTTTCCTCTTGGGGGGGTGGGTTCGGGGCAAGGACTGGATAGTGTATGGCAATCATGCCTTGCATGCCCTGAAGAACCTTCATGTGGATAAGGCCTTCATAGGTGGGGCGGGGCTTTCACTGCAGCACGGCCTCACGGACTACTTCGATGAGGAAGTCAACATGCGCAAATGCATGATAGAGGGAGCATCCGAGACAGTTCTGATGGTTGACCACTCAAAATTCGACGCGGTGGCGCTCCTGACGGTAGCCCCTTTGACAGCCATTGACGTTGTGGTGACTGACAGCCGGTGTTCTCCCAGCCACATCCAGCGATTGAAAGAGGCGGGTATCAGGGTCATAGTGGCGGAGGTCGATGATGAACGGCGGGATGAGGCACATGGCTGATCCCCCCATGCTGACACCCGACTTGCTCCTGAGATTCCCTGGGGACACAGTCCCCACCCAACCGGACCTCCTGGAGGCGATGGCCAAGAGACTCCAGGCCGCCGGCGCCGTTGACGAGAGGTTTCTCCCAGCGCTGCTGGAGCGGGAGGCCAACTACCCCACGGGCCTTCCCACGGAGGGCATAGGCTTTGCCATACCTCACGCTGACGCCGGGCTGGCCCTGCGCTCGGCCATGTGTGTGGCACTGCTTTCAGAACCCGTAGCCTTCCATAGGATGGATTGCCCGGAGGAGCAGGTGAGCGTGCAGGTAGTCGTCATGCTGGCCTTGGCCAATCCGGATCAGCAGGCCCAGGTTCTGGGAAGCATCACACGCAGCTTCGAGGATGCCCGCTTCTGGAGATCGCTGGTGGAATCTCCCCTGTCCCACGAGGATCTGGTTTCTCGGATAAAGGGCAGGATGATGCCTGAAGAATCTTGATAAGGGGGTGTACGTGTGACTAGGAAGAGGGTGCTGGTGGTATGTGGGACAGCGGGCATAACCTCAACAGTGGCGGAGAGGGAGATCATGAAGGCAGCGGCTTCCGCGGGCATCGATGTCCAGACCATCAAACTCACTCCTCACGAGGCAAGGCTCAGGGCGAACGAGGCCGACCTCATCGTAAGTATGACTGCGCTTCAGGGTGACTTCGGAATCCCATTGATAAACGGGATCTCCTTTGTCACGGGTTTGGGCAAGGCTGAGACCATCAAGCGCATCGTGGATGAGCTAAAGAAGTGACAGTTCACAGATTCTAACAAAGAGCGCCGAAAGGAGATAGAACTCTATGCAAGCCTTGATGAACGCCATAGATTTCGTCATGGGTGCCGGACCGGCGATCTTCATGCCTATCATCCTCACCATCCTAGGACTGGTGTTCGGCCAGCAGCTGGGCCGCGCCGTTCGAAGTGGCATCACGGTGGGAATAGGGTTCATCGGAATCAATCTTGTCATCGCACTCCTATCCAACACCATCATGACGGTGGTAAATTCAATGGTCGAGACATACGGCTTCAAACTGACCGCTGTGGACGTCGGGTGGCCCATTGCTGCCAGCATCGCATGGGGCTCGGGGTTGGTCGTGCCCTTCATCCTTGTGGGTGTTCTGCTGACCAACATCGCCATGCTGGCCCTGGGGTGGACCCGGACACTGGACGTGGACATCTGGAACTACTGGCAGCCGCTCTTCCTCGGTGGCGTTGTGTACATGCTCACAGGCAACCTGTGGTTCTCCGTGCTGGGCGCCTGTATTGCCATGGCGATCATATTCAAGGTGGCCGACTATTCGGCCCCATATGTGGCGGAGTTCTTTGGCCTCCAGGGCATATCCATTCCTCACATTGAGTCAACGGGCTGGGCGCTCATAGGTATCCCCTTTAACCGCCTCCTCGACCGGATCCCGGTGATATCTAAAATAGACTGGTCACCGGAGAAGATCCAGCAACGCTTCGGGGTCCTGGGTGAGCCCACCGTTCTTGGCATCATAATTGGCACGACCCTCGCGGCCATAGCCCGGACCGACTTGCCCACCATGCTGAATACAGCTATATCGCTGGCTGCGGCCATGTTCCTCCTTCCCCGGATGATAGGCGTACTGATGGAGGGGCTGATGCCACTGTCAGAGAGCGCCGCGGAATTCATGAAGAAGCGTTTCGCCGGGCGCGCGGTGTACATCGGGCTGGACGCTGCCGTGGTCGTGGGACACCCATCGATCATCGCCACCGCTCTGCTATTGATCCCCACCATACTGGTGCTGGCCCTGGTACTTCCCGGCAACATAACGCTTCCCCTTGCGGAACTGGGCGGTCTGGTGTTCTTCGTGGTCTGGGCGGTAGTGCCTTGCAAGGGCAATATCTTCAGGGGATGGCTCATGGGTACCCTCTTCATGATCCCCATCCTGTACATTGCCTCAGACTACGCCCCTGCCATGACCCAGCTGGGCCGCCAGGTAGGATTCGCATTCCCTGAGGGTTCAAGCCTGGCAACCTGCCTGTCCATCGGTTCGCAGTGGATGACGTGGATCATATACAAAATCCAAATGCTCGTGGTAGGCGCGCTATAGACCTGAAGGGAGCCCTTGGCACCATGAAAGCAGCGGTTTGGCATGGCCCGGATCGGATTCGAGTTGAGCAAGTGCCAGTTCCGGTTTCACGTCCTGGTGATCTCCTGGTTCAGGTCAGGGGCTGCAACATATGTGGGTCGGACCTTAGGACGTATGTCGCTGGATCCAGCAGCATCGTGCCGCCGGTAATCCTGGGGCACGAATTCGCCGGGGATGTCATTGAGGCCCCAGGTCAAGGGATAGGCGGCTTCCGACCGGGAGACCGGGTGGTTGCCATGCAGGATACCCCCTGCGGGGAGTGCGAATACTGTCTGGGCGGCAATGAGCATGTATGCGAGAATAAGCTGGAGTTTGGTAGGCACTTCCCGGGTGGGTTTGCCGAGTATGTGCTTGTGCCTCAGGTGGTGGTGGAAAAGGGATGGGTTCGCCACGTGCCTGACGGACTCTCCTATGATGCGGCCACGCTGGTTGAGCCATTGTCGTCTTGTGTTCACGCGCAGCACATATCCGGCATAGGCCTGGGCGACAACATCGTGGTGATCGGGGCTGGCCCCATAGGATGCATGCACCTGCAGCTTGCGCGGCACCGGGGGGCCCGCAGCGTTACCATGGTGGAGATAAGTAGTGCGAGACTATCTCTTGTCCAGGCCTTTTCCCCGGATCTCGTGATCGACCCATCCAAGGGCGACATGGTAGAATCATTCCGGGCGGTCTACCCCGTGGGGGCCGATGTGGCCATCGTGGCGTGCCCTTCACCCGAGGCGGTTTCCCAGGCTGTCCTGGTTACGAGGAAGTGCGGGCGCGTGGTGGTATTCGGAGGACTGCCAAAGGACAGGGCTGGCGTGTGTCTGGATGGCAACTACATCCATTACGAGGAGATATCCGTGATGGGCTCCTACGCCTACACCCGGGCTGAGAACGATGAGGCGCTGGAATTGGTGAGGACCGGCGTAGTTAGACCGGAAGACTACATCACACAGGTCTTCTGCCTGGATGATGTGGTGCAGGCCTTCGAGGCGGCGAAGGCCGCCACTGCCCTGAAGATCAAGGTTGTGCCGTGCTAGACTAGGTCAGAACCCGGAGGGACGCTATGCTACTGGAGGAACTCAGGCAAGAGGTGGTGTCGGTAGGGCGCATGCTCCACGCAGAGGGTTTGGTGACCTTGACCTGGGGTAACCTGAGCGCCAGGGACCCGAACTCCGGGCTGGTGGCCATCAAGCCCAGCGGCATGTTCTATCATGAGATAACGGCCGGCGATGTGGTTGTGCTGAGCCCGGAGGGAACGGTGGTCGACGGAGCGCGTAAACCCTCCTCTGAGACGCCAATGCACCTGCACATCTATCATTCCCGGCCTGAGGTGATGGCTGTGGTGCACACCCATTCACCCTATGCCACGGCCATCGGGGTGCTGTGCCTCGAGATACCCTTGGTGATAGGGGAGTTGGCCAACGCCGTGGGGGGGGCAGTGAGAACCGCGGCCTTTGCGTCTGAGGGAACGGAGGAACTGGGCAGGTCAGCCGTGAAGGCTTTGGAAGGCCGGAATGCGGTGCTGCTGCAAAACCACGGGGTGGTGACGGTGGGCCCTGATCTGAGGGATGCCTTCTTCTCGGCGGTTGTCACTGAGGATGCGGCGCGAGTCTTCTGGCTTGCCAGGTCCATAGGGAAGCCAACGGTCATACCCGATGAAGAGGCGGCCAGGTTGCATGAGGAGTTTGTTGCGACCTACGGGCAGGAGTGAACTGCCAAGGGGAGCCCTGAAAGAAAGGGCTCCCCTGGTCTTTGGGCCATAAGGCGGGAGATGGACCTCACGATGGCCCCCTCCAGGTGCTCCAACTGGGTGTTTCTGAGGGCGGCGCTCCGGTGAGAGAAGGCTGAACACTCCAGTAAGGGCAAGGCGGTTTCGGTGACTGCGAAGGGGATGTGGGGGGCTGCATATGCGCTTGGGCGTATTGACTAGCGGCGGGGATGCGCCGGGCATGAACGCTGCCATAAGGGCTGTGGTGAGGGCGGGGATTTACCATTCATGCCAGATAACGGGCTTCAGGCGAGGGCTTGCAGGGTTGTTGAACCGGGAGGCCCAGGAGATGGACCTGGGTTCCGTTGCGGACATCATCAACCGTGGCGGAACCATACTCCACACCAGCAGGTCTCAGGAGTTCAAGGACAATGGCGTGGGTAGGGCCGCAGGCTGCCTGGCTGATGAGGGCGTGGAGGGCCTGGTGATCATAGGCGGGGAGGGTTCGGTCAAGGCTGCGGCCTGCCTGGCCCAGGCCGGGGTGCCAGTGGTGGCGATTCCCGCTACGATAGATAACGACGTGGCCGAGACTGACGCCTGCATAGGCTTTGATACAGCGGCTAACACCATCGTGTCCTCTGTTGACAGGGTGCGTGATACCGCTTCAGCGCTGGAACGGGGCTTCGTGATTGAGGTCATGGGGAGGATGAAACAGTTACCGGATAACTGACTTTTCCTCTAGAAACCTGCCCGAAGCATTTGACAGGGAAGTAAAAATGATGTATACTATAAACGAGATTGGTGAGGATTTCGTGGTGGTCAACGGTGAACGGAT
>JBFMCS010000025.1 GCA_040754315.1 Bacillota bacterium | reverse complement strand
AGTTTCGTTGTTCAGCACCCCCACCAGCCGGTACTTTTCGGTGTCCTGGGAGTGCTTTCCCTTGTAAGAACGGCGCTTGAAGCAGATTTCCACCAATACGTCCAACACTTGTCGCTTCAACTGGGGTGGAACTTCCTGAAGGCTCTTTCCGGCCAGATCGATGGCCTGCCCATTGTGGCATCACGCCTTAAGAGCATGCCGGCTGCGGTTATAAAGGAGGTGTTCTCTGATGACTATGTGGATATCCAGGAGATGGGACTGAAGTACAAGGTCGTCGAGCGCATGAACGCCGTGAGAAGCCAAGGAAAGGAGTTTGAGTTGCCGGAGAGGCTGGTCATCACCTACTCCGAGGCCAGGGCCCGCAAAGACAGCGCGGACAGGGAAAGGCTCATCGAAAAGGCGAAAGGTCTCCTTGAGAGCGCTTCGAAGATCAGGGCAAGCAACAAAAGGGGCGGCAAGAAGTATCTGAAAGAAATGTCCGGGGAAACGGAGTGGGTGCTGGACGAGGATGCGATTGCCAACGACTCCAGGTATGACGGTTACTATGGAATACAGACTAACGACACCATCACTGGGAACACCTCCACCTTGACCGGCATTGATGTTCCCTCTTTGATGGAGGGTGAGGAATTTCATTCTGTTCCTTTTGAGGATTTTAAACCCGTTGCTGACATTCAGGCGTGCCATGGGGCCACGCCCACGCTCCCGCCCCTGATATAGAGCACGTAAGCCTGGGAACCCTTCGACCCCTCGGGTGGCGCCATCTGCTAGTACATCATGGCAAAGAACCGCTCGAATGCCCAGCCAGCGTAGGCATGTCGCTCGTTACGGCTGCAGTACGAGAAGGAGGGTTCTTCTGCGTGACTCTCCCCAGAGTTTCCCCGTCTACCCGTATCACTGGAGGAAGGTGCAGCAGGAAAACAAGATCGCCGGGGCAGGGGCGTCCTGGAGAGCCAATAACCCTGAGGGTTCAAATGGCGCCCTCGGCCCCTGTTACAGGGCGAGCCTCACCATGCCGTATAGCCCCCATCAACATAGAGGTTTTCCCCGGTCACGAAGCTCGCAGCCGGGCTGGCCAGGAACACAGCCGCCCCAACTATCTCCTCCGTCCGGCCGAACCTCTTCAGGGCATGCCGGTCTTCCAGGGCTTTGGCCATGACCGGGTTTTCCCTGAGGGCCTGGGTCATATCGGTCACTATGAACCCGGGCCCAATGTTGTTCACCAGGATGCCGTACTTCGCCCACTCACAGGCCAGAGCCCTGGTGAGGTTCTGCACGGCTCCCTTGGATGCATGGTACACGCTGGCTCCCAGCTCACTGCCTACAAGTCCGAAGATGCTCCCGATGTTGATGATCCTGCCCCCCCTCCCGTGGTCCTTCATTATCCTGGCTGCCGCCTGGGAGGCAAAGAAGAGTCCCTTGAGATTGACCCCAGCTACGCTGTCCCATTCCTCCTCGGAAACCTCTTCGGCAGGGGTAACCGCTGCGACCCCCGCGTTGTTCACCAGTATGTCCACAGTCCCAAGGCTCCCGGCGATCCTGTTCATGGCCTCCTGTACCTCCCGTACCCTGCCCACGTCGGTCTTGACGAAGGCACCCTTTTGGCCCAAGGCCTCTATCTCCCTCACCGTGTCCTGGCTTTCGGGGCTGAGGCCCGCGATCCCGACGTCAGCCCCGAAGGTAGCCATTCCCAGGGCAATGGCCTTGCCGATGCCCCTGCTGCCGCCTGTAATCACGGCTACCTTGCCATCGAGCCTGAACATGTCCTTGTCTATCTTCACTGAAGACCCTCCTCGAAGTCACAAAGTGGCTGCCCTCAGGAAACAACATACCCCGATACCCTACCCCTTATCTAGGAACAGCCTGGGGGCGCAGGAAAACCTGGGCAGGGCGTAGAAATCCAGGTCTTTCAGGGAGGGGTTCGCCTGGACGGGTTCAATCTGATAGCCAATCCCCAGGCCGCCAAGGGGTACCGTCAAGGAGGGCTCCGGGCGGTCGAAGACGTGTTCCGCCATGCCCGGGTGCCATATGAGATCTCCGTCACCCAGGGCCCCGGCCACGCCACTGAACTCGCCCGCCTGGCCGTGAAGGAAGGGTGGCGGCGCATCGTGGCCATAGGCGGGGACGGCACGATGGGAGAGACCCTGAACGGGATCGTGGGAAGCGATGCGGCCCTGGGGGTAATCCCTGCTGGAACCGGAAACGACATGGCCTTCACCCTTGGCATGGCCAAGGACATGGGGGTCGCGGCCCGGCAGCTCCTCATGGCAAGAACCCAGCGCATCGATGTAGGCCGTGACCCTGACGGTCACTTCGGTATAATCCTGGGCCTAGGGTTTTCCACCGATGTAATGCAGTACTGCAACACCCACTCCTCCCTCTTCCAGGGTTCCGCCGCCATCCTCGCCGCCATCATCACCATCCTGAACCGGTTAAGGCCTGTCTCAATGCGGGTGACGATGGACAACGGCTCCTTCGAGGGGGCGTACATGGCTGTATTCGTGATGAATACCCGGAGGACCGGCGGGGGTCTCAGGATGGCCCCCACGGCCAGCCTTACCGATGGCATGTTCGACCTGGTCCTGGTAGGTGCCATGTCCAAACCGGACTTCCTGATGACGCTACCCAAAGCCTACCAGGGAAGGCACCTGGGGAACCCGGCAGTGAGCCTGCACAGGACCAGGAAGGTATGCATAGAGACCTCGGAGCCCCTCAGGAAGATGTTCGACGGGAACGTGTTGGGGCAGACTCCTGTCAATGCCGAGGTTGTTCCCCTGGGTCTAAGCGTGCTGGTGCCAGACGGTTGGGACCTTGAATAGCGTTCATGAGGCCAGAGGTTCGATCCCCCTCGGCTCCACCAGAAACAAGCCCCCGGGACATGCGGGAAGTCCCGGGGTTCTCACTTGTCTCCCTGTCATATCCTGGAACCACTACTGCCCAGCTACTGCCATTCTCAAGTGAGGCGTGAAAGATGTCCACCATTATACACATATCGGCTGGCGAAGAATCGGCCCTGAGTGGTTGTATTTGCATGCTGGTGGCGCTATCGGCACGAACGGCCCGGTGGCCGGCGTGGCCGTGGACCCCGGGGGGGAGCTGAGGGATTATGTGCTGCCCGAACCGCCACAGGGGGAGGACCTGGCGGCGGCGGCGGGCCTCCCTGGCGCTGTTGCAGGTAGCTCCCCCGGGAATTGTCTTCCCCCTGCTGGCGGCGGTTTACCGTGCGCCGCTGGGCGAGGTGTTGGCGACCGATTTATCGGTGTACCTGGCGGGGCAAACCGGCGTCAAAAAAACCTCCCTCATAGTGCTGGCGCAGGGACACTGGGGCGCAAGATTTGGCGACAGGAATTTGCCGGGGAACTGGGAGAGCACTGCAAACGCTTTGGAGAAGCTGACTTTCCTGGCAAAAGACGTAGTGTTTGTGATAGATGACTTCGCGCCGAAGGGCGGGGTTTCGGATGTACAGCGGCTGCACCGGGAGGCTGACCGGGTGTTGCGGGCACAGGGGAACCGGACCGGGCGCATCAGGGTGCGGCCAGACGGTAGCTTGCGGCCCGGGTACGACCCCCGCGGGTTGGCCATCTCCAGCGGCGAAGACATTCCACGGGGCCAGAGCTTGCGTGCGCGCGGGCTGATCGTAAAACTCGAAAAATCACCGGCGGTGTGCGCGCTGCTGTCAGCACGGTCGCGGCCGCCCTACCTGGTAGAGATTTACATTCCCCTTCCCCTGCCCTTGCGCGCGGTCACAGTTTTAGACGAGGACTTGGCCTGTTTCCCCGGGGTGGTGGTTATCCTAATCAGGGGTGCGGGTCCTGCGGCCCGCGGGGACTTTAGCGGGCAAAGTAGAAGGTGCCTGCTCATCCTTCCAGGGAAGGCCGGTGAATTCCTCGACGGCTTCACGGGTGACCCGCCAGAGGAATCGGGCTCAGCGTCCTGGGGAGGATGTGCGGATTCGAGTAGTCCCCGACCAGCATCCCGCCTGCGATGCGTGGAGCGGGTGGCAGGAAAAGGTTCAACCCAAGAGGACAAAAGATGCAGGAATGGAATGTTTTGACACGGAAATTTCCTAGTGGTAAAGTTAGGTTAGACAAAGCGGATTGAAGCATATGGCATGAGTTATTCATATTATTGGAGTGACCGAGGGAAGAAGAATGACTGAAGAAAAGGGATCCCCAATCTGCCTAGAAACATTGACAGAAATGAAGCAATCGGGGTATCCTAAGTATAGGAACACCCCCTGTCGTTTCGACGGCAGGGCGCGGGGCTGCTTACGGCAGCCCCTGCTTATCTCATGACCTCCTATGCAGTTACGGAGAAGGCTCGCACTTCGGTATATATAGACGCCTTTAATCTTTACTACGGCGCCGTTAAAGGGACTCCCTACAAGTGGCTTGACCTGTCCCAAATGTGCGCCCACCTGTTGCCTGGCCATAACATTACGGCAATTAAGTATTTCACCGCTCGGGTGGTTGCGCGGCAAAACGACCCCGATCAACCACTTAGACAGCAGATTTACATCAGGGCCATTGAGACATTGCCCAACGTGACAGTAATATACGGGCATTTCCTGAACACCCGCCGACGTCTACCGTTGGTGAATCAGTCTCACTCAAGCCCGTCTTTTGTAGAAGTCGTTCATACGGAGGAAAAAGGATCCGATGTTAACCTCGCCAGCCATCTCTTATATCACATCTTCCGCACCCTTTTTGCTCTAAAAACCCGAATTACGACCCATATTCTGCCACCTATTTGAGATAGATGTCTTCACTGAAGCCAGCCAACCTTAGGGCTTTCAAGATTTCCGGGTTGGTGTTGCTGGGCAGCACCC
>JBFMCS010000024.1 GCA_040754315.1 Bacillota bacterium | reverse complement strand
AGGAGGCCATGGCCTTGGCCGAGGAGAACCTCGGGCTTGCCGTGACGGCCGTAGCCAGGCTTCGCAGGCTTCTTGCCGGTCTATAGTTCATGGCTTCAGCCTCTCCGCAAGCCTCTTGGCCGAGGGTACCACTGAGAGGCCCCCCCGGGCGGTGCACCTGAGGTCAGCGTGAAGCGCTGTGCCCACGTCCAGCATGGCCCTGGCAGTCTCCTCCAGCGGGATCAGGGGATCGTACCCCCCCAGTACCATGTTGGCTGCTACGAAGGCGTTGGCCGCCCCCATGGCGTTCCTGCCGAAGCACGGCACCTCTACCAGGCCAGCCACCGGGTCACACACCAGGCCGAGCACGTTTTGCAGGGCCACCGATGCGGCGCCCAGCGCCTGGCGGGCTGTGCCTCCCATCAGGTCGACTAGTCCTGCCGCCGCCATGGCCGAGGCGGCTCCTGTCTCTGCCTGGCATCCCGCCACCTCTGCGGCGAACGTGGCCTCCATAGCTATTATCACCCCGGCTCCCCCCGCGGCCATGAGGGCCCTGGCCAGTTCATCACTGGTGACGTCCAGAACCTCCGCGGCGGCCAGTAGCGCCCCGGGGACTGTGCCGCAGGAGCCCGCAGTTGGGGCCGCACATACCACACCTCCGGAGTTGCTGGCCTCTGAGACGGCCAGGGCTATGACTATGGCATCCTCAACCCCCGGTCCTCCCAGGAGGCGCTTGGCCCTCTTTGCCTCCAGGATGGAGGGGGATGCGTGGGTGGTCAGCACGAGAGAGCCCTCGGCCCGCATCCCGAAGCTGGCGGCATCCCTCATAACCTGCAGGATCGCCCAGGCGTGATCCAGCACTCTCCCGGGGGTCCACCCGGACCGCCTTGCCTCGAACTCCACGGACAAGCCACCGAGACCCTGGCCCTGGTCCAGGAGGGATGCCTCCTCCTGCGTTGTGAAGAGGGGCGGCACCCCGGGGCCTGGGACCGGGAGGACGGGCGCCACAGGGCCCAGGACCTCTCCGAGCTTCTGCAGGTGGGCGATGTCCCCTGCCGGTGGTGAGGTGTAGTCATGCTGCAGGATGGCGCCCTTGCCCGGGACCGGAAAACGCCTGGCTCCCTGGGGGCACTGGACGTTTTCACCCGTCTTGACCAGGATGTGGTGGAGGCTCCCGTCGATATCCACAGGATAGCCGTCAACCCTGGCCAGCCGCACCATTCCTCCTCCCACAGAGAGGCCCACCACTGACACCGAGCGGCTCTTCCCGGAGAGTTCAACCAGGGCCGTGTTGGGGTGTTCCGCGCCCTCCAGGGGTCTTACCAGGAACTCCACTTCAATTCCCTCTTGCCGGGCTGTCTGCAGCGAGTGCCTGGCCTGGGGGTCTCCTGGGTCAAGGCCCAGGAAGCCAGCAACAAAACCCCTGTCGGTCCCCTGGGTCCTGTAGATGGTTGCGAAGGAACCATCTGGGTCGAACACTACACGGCAGTGCCGCGGCTCCTCGCCCAGGAGCTGGCGGGCCAAGAGTCCCAGGCGTGTAGGTCCTGCCGTGTGGGAGCTGGAGGGTCCCACCATGACAGGACCCAGGACATCATTGAATATGCTGTGAAATGGCATGAGTGGCCTCCTGTCAAGAAACTAGGCTAGGTGCCTGTGGAACATACCGGCGACACCATCCCGCCCCGACGGGGCAGGGGTTATACCTCACACCGGGGGCGGGCTCCCCGGCTCCTTGCCGGGGGGGTCCGGCTCGCAGGGCTCCCCTTCCTGGGGATTAAAGCCGCAACCCGCCACCAGGGTCACGATGAGCAGCAGGGCTAAGACACAATGGCTTCTTCTCAGCATGTTCCTCGCTCCAGTCATCTGGCAGTAGCCGTTCAAGGCCTGTTGCCCCACCCGTCAAGGAACGCCCTAACCCCCCTGTAGAGGTCCTCTGCAGCCCGGGCAAGAAGGCGAGCATCGGTCCCCATGGCCACGAAGCGGAAGCCCTCCTCTATCCGGGCTATGGCCTCCTGGGCGCTACTGGCGAAGTAACCTGCGCAGATCCCTGCATCCAGGGCGGCCTTGAGCACCCGGTCCTTTGCCCTCTGGAACTCCGGGTGCTGGAACTGCCCCAGGATCCCCAGGTTGGCCGAGAGGTCATAGGGTCCCAGGAACAGTATGTCCACACCTGGCACCGCCGCGATGGCCTCTACCTGGCTGAGGGCCGCTGTAGTCTCGACCTGGCATGCCACCAGGACGTCTTCGTTCCACTCAGCGAAGTACTGGGGGAGGTGGGCCCCGTAACGGTTGGCCCTGGTCCCCGCGACCCCCCTGATGCCCTCCGGCGGGTATCGCGACGCCGCCACGGTGGCCAAAGCCTCCTCCGGGGAGTTCACCAGGGGGACCACCACACCCTGAGCCCCCCTGTCCAGCACCTTCTTGATGAGCACGGGGTCATTCCCCGCCACCCTCGCAAGGGGAGTTACCCCGCTTCCCGTCATTGCCCTCATGAGGTCCTCCAGGGTCTCATCACCCAGGGAGCCGTGCTCCGTATCAAACACCAGCCAGTCCATGCCAGATCCCGACAGGATCTCCGTTACCGCAGGACAGGCCAGGCTAACCCAGTGGCCCACCGCAGGCCTTCCCTCCCTGAGGCACTTCTTCACCGCATTCACGATGTGCCCCCTTCCTTGATACCTGGGTCAACAGTTCTTCCAGCCCAGCCCGATCCCTTCCCGTGGCCCGAAGCGCTTTCTTCGAAAGGTCCTAGAGCCCCGCATGGCCCCAATTGCGCCGTGGGCCTCCGTGTAGTAGAATGCCCATAGCGGAATGGCTGCTACCCCGGAGGGATGACCCCTGGTTATCATTGGATGGCTCACCTCATTACCCCGGGACCGCCGCTGGTGGGGTCCCCTGGCCCTGGTCAACCTGGGTGGGGCCCTGTATGGCTTCTACTGGTACCGCCAGCAGCTGGCGGCCACCCCTGCCTACCTGTGGCCCCTGGTGGCGGACTCACCCCTATCGGTGCTGCTGTTTTCGGCCTTCCTCTTGTCACTCCTGGCTGGGCGCAGGATCCCCCTGCTCGAGGCCTTTGCCTACTTTTCAAACCTCAAGTACGGCCCATGGACGGTACTGGTCATGGCCCTGGCCTGGGCTCGCAACGGAGTGCTGGACTTCCAGATGTTTCACCTAAGCCTCTCTCACGGGGCCATGGCCCTCCAGGCCATCCTTTTCTCCGCTCGATGGGCGCCATCCCCCGGCCCGGTCCTGGCAGCCACCGCCTGGGCCCTGGTTAACGACTACGCCGACTACACCTGGGGGCTTCATCCCACCCTGCCGGAGCCCTCCATGCTGCCCCTGGTAGCCCAGTTGAGCCGCGGGTCCACTCCCCTGGTAGCCCTGGTACTTCTATACCTTGCCTGGCGGCGTAGGAGATGAGACGCGCCCTCAGCGTGTCCCTGGGTTCCCGGGCGGGGGACCGGGAGGCCCATGTGGATCTGGGGGGTGCCACGGTCCACCTGGAGAGGCGAGGCTGCGACGGGGACATGGATAGGGCCGCCAGGATGCTCCGGGAGATGGACGGGCGAGTGGACGCCCTGGGCCTGGGCGGCTGCAACCTGTACTACAGGACAAGGACCAGGAGGTACCCGTTTCCCGCCGGCCAGTACCTGGCCGGTTTCGCCCGGGAGACGCCCCTCACAGACGGGGAGGGCGTCAAGGCCCACGTGGAGCCAGGGTGCGTGGCCGCCCTTGGGCAAGAGATGAGACTCGACGGGCTCAGGGTGCTCTTCACCGCTTACCTGGACAGGCCTGAGCTTGCCTGGGCTCTGGCGGAGGCTGGCGCCCTGGTCTGGGCCGGAGACCCCTACTTCTCCTCGGGGCTCCCCCTCATCCCCCCCGTGCCCGTGGCCGAGTCACTGGCGCCCCTGTTCATGCCCCTCCTCGCCAGGGTTCCCTTGAGGCTCCTCTACCCCCTGGGTGGCGCACAGGGGCGTTGGGGGAGCACTCCATTGGGCCCCCAGGGGTTTGGGTTGGTGGCGGGTGAGTTTCACCTAATGCGGAGAAGGATGCCGCGGCACCTCCAGGGAACTACTATACTGGCGTCATCCCTGGGAGAGCGCGACGCCAGGGAACTTAAGGAGCGAGGCGCCCCGAGGGTGTTTGCCACTATGCCCTCCATGGGAGGGGCTCGTTTCGGCGCGAATGCGGTGGAGGCCGCCCTGCTGGCCTCGGGGCACCTGGACCCGGCGAAGGGAAACTACCAGGAGGCCTGGGAGCGATCCGGCCTTCCCCCGGGTGTCCTGCAGGAAGTTCTACCCTAAGGAGGGATTCCCGGGTGAAAGACAAAGGTGACTGGCGGGAGGACATACTGCGCCGCATGAGGCGGGTCGAGGGACAGGCCCGGGGCGTGATAAAGATGGTAGAAGAGGGCAGGGAGTGCGAGGAGGTCATCCTGCAGCTGGCAGCCATAAGGGAGGCAGTGAACAACACGGGTATCCGCATCATCAGCGTAAACCTCCTGGACTGCATCCGCCAGGACGCCGGTGAGGGAGACTCCGCCGAGAGGGCCATTGAACTGTTCATGAAGTTCTCCTGTTGACCCCCTCTGGAGGGAAGGGTATAATGGCCTTGGATACCCCCAGGGGTATAAGAAGGAGGTAGTGAGCATGTCCGAGGTTACCCATGTAACCGAGGCGAGTTTCAAGAAGGAGGTCACTGAGGCCCCGGGCCCCGTCCTCGTGGACTTCTGGGCACCCTGGTGCGGCCCGTGCCGGCAGGTAGCCCCGATCCTTGACGAGCTGGCCCAGGAGTACTCGGGCAAGATGACCATCGCCAAGGTTAACGTGGATGAGAACCAGGCGCTGGCGGGACAATATGGGGTTATGAGCATCCCCACCATGATGGTGTTCAAGGGCGGGGAGGCCGTGGACAGGCTGGTGGGCTTCCTGCCCAAGGCCGAGTTGAAGAGGCGCCTGGACAAGTACGTCTGACGCAGGAGGCATGGCCTGTGCACCCAGTCCTAGTGCAACTGGGGCCTTTGAAGATCTACGCCTACGGTACATTCCTGGCCCTGGCCTTCATATGTGGCACCCTGGTGTCCATGACCCTGGCGAGGAGGAAAGGCCTTAGCGCTGATGCTATCCTGCAGGCGGCCGTCTACATCGTGATGGCCGCCATTGCCGGGTCGCGGCTCCTTTATGTGCTTCTCAATCCCGGCCCATACCTGGAGAACCCCGTGTCCATCCTGAACCTCCCTGACGGTGGCCTCTCCCTCCACGGGGGGGTCCTCGGGGGGTTGTTCGCAGGGTACCTGGTCTCATTAAGGCTGAGGGTGGCCTTCTGGCCCCACGCAGACGTTGTAGCCCCAGCGGTTGCCCTGGGCACGGGCATCGCCCGGGTGGGGTGTTTTCTGAACGGGTGCTGCTACGGTGTGCTCTCCGGTGTGCCCTGGGCCACCCTGACCAGGTATGCGCCGGGCCTTCGACACCCGGCCCAGATCTACGAGATGCTCCTTGACTTCGGGCTCTTCGGGTACCTCATATGGAGACTGCGCAGGCCCTCGTATGACGGGCAGGTGTTCCTTCACTACGTCATAGGATACGCGCTGGTGAGGTTCGTGGCGGAGGTCTGGCGGGACTCCGGGTTATACCTGGCGGGAATGAGCCTTGCCCAGGTGGCCAGCATCGTCATAGCCCTGGTATTCCTGGGCATCACCTGGGTGCTTCCCCGGATGACGCGTTCTAGGCAGCCTGAGGCGCCCACCCCGGGGGAGGACACGCCGTCCTAGAGGGCATTCCCCCTTTTTTGACGCCCCAGGCCCGGAATGCTATATTGGCCGCGGGGAGACAGGGATTGGAGAGGGACTCGTGGGGGAGAACCGGGCTCTAGTCCAAGATGAATAACACTGAAGGCCGGGTGAGGGATCACCCGGCCTCACGCTTCTAGCGGTACTGAAAGTTCACGCAAGTGCCACTCTCCCCGCTAGGGCCGCTGCCCGGAGGATTCCTGCTACAGTCGTCGAATGAGTATTAGGTTTGCAGTTTTCCCCTTTATGGTCGTCAAATCTTGGCCTTTCTTCCTTGGGGCGATGCGTTGCCCCGGGGTGAGCAATAAGAAAAGGAGGATCAACTAGCATGGCCCTGACGGGACTGGATATCTATAAGCAGCTCCCAAAGAAGAACTGCGGCGAGTGCGGGCCCCCTACGTGCCTGGCTTTCGCCATGCAGCTGGCTGCTGGAAAGGCGTCCCTGGACGCCTGTCCCTACGTGACCGAGGAAGCCCGGGAGAACCTCTCTTCAGCAGCGGCTCCTCCCATCAAGACCGTTGTGATGGGTACGGGCGAAACAGCGCTGAAGATGGGGGACGAGACCGTCATCTACAGGCATGACAAGACCTTTGTCAGTCCCACAGGCATCTTCATCCGGGTGACCGATATGATGGCCCCGGAGGACCTCGAGGCCAAGATCAGGAAGGTGAACGCCCTGGTATACGACAGGGTGGGCCAGACCTTCCGGGTTGACGGAGTAGCCGTCATGGCCGAGTCCGGTGATGCGGAGGCCTTCAAGGCCACCTTGAAGGCGGCCAGGGACAAGACCCAGTGGAACCTCATCGTTGATGTGAGGCCATTTGCGGGAAATCAGGCCCTCATGGAGGAGATAGTGGGCCTGGTGGCGGAGCGCAAGCCCTTGCTGTACGCGGCTACCGTGGATAACTTCGAGGCTGTGACAGAGGTAGCCAAGAAGTACGGCTGCCCCCTGGCCGTCCTGGGCAGTGGCCTTGATGATGTGGCCAACCTCTCAGCAAAGGTTGCCGCCTTGGACTACAAGGAACTGGTGCTGGACCCCGGCGACAGAGAGCTCTCCCCGGCGCTGGCTGCCCTGACCCAGATCCGCAGGCTTTCTGTGAAGAAGAAGTTCAGGCCCTTTGGCTATCCCACCATCGCCTTTACCAAGGCCCAGGAAACCGACCTCCAGGTTGTGGAGGCCTCCATGTATGTGGCCAAGTTCGCCAGCATCGTCGTGATGGATGCATGCGAGCTACACGAATTGCTCCCACTCATCACCTGGAGACTCAACGTCTACACCGACCCGCAGAAACCCATCCAGGTAGAGGCCAAGGTGTGGACGGTAGGGAACGTCACACCGGAGAGCCCGGTGTACGTCACAACCAACTTCTCCCTCTCCTACTTCGCGGTGGAGGGAGAGGTGGACGCATCAAAGGTTCCCGGCTACATCCTGGCGGTGGACACCGACGGCACCTCAGTGCTGACGGCGTGGGCAGCTGGCAAGTTCAGCGGCGAATCCATAGCTGAAGCCATCAAGGCCAGCGGGCTTGAGGAAATGGTGAACCACCGTGAGGCGGTCATTCCCGGGCACGTGGCGGTGCTCTCAGGCAAGCTCCAGGAGCTCTCGGGATGGAAGGTGCTCGTGGGGCCCAGGGAGGCCTCGGGCATCCCTGCCTGGGTGAGGTCAAGGAAGCAATAGATACGGAAGTGATGATGTGAAACGGTTCACGGTCCGGTTCATGCCGGAGGATGCCAGCGTACAGGTGGATGCGGGAACAGACCTTTTGCGCGCGGCCACCCTGGCCGGAATACCTATCAGGAGCAACTGCGGCGGGGAGGGCACCTGCGGGCGCTGCGCCGTCCTGGTCAAGGAGGGTCTTGTCGCGGCGGAACAGGGGCACCTTCCTCCCCGGCTCAAGGAGGCCGGCTATGTGCAGGCCTGCTCATCGCTGGTACAGGGTGACACGGTGGTGGAGGTTCCCGAGACCTCCCGCCTGGCGGACCACAGGGTGCTCCTGGACAAGATGAGCCGGAGGGAGGTCCTGGCAGAGGAGTCCCTGG
Organism: Bacillota bacterium; assembly: GCA_040754315.1. Classification (NCBI taxonomy): domain Bacteria; kingdom Bacillati; phylum Bacillota; species Bacillota bacterium. The sequence continues at coordinate 18,771 of JBFMCS010000024.1, read as the reverse complement.
AGAGCCCCGAGCGTTACCCGTCAAGCCCCCTGGCCTTCCGGGTGGCCCTGAGGATGGACCCTCCCACCCTAAGTGACTGCGCGGCTGACCTGGTGAGACTCAGGACTCACATCAGGAAGGCGGGCATCCAAGGGGAGATCCTGGCGCCACGGCGTTTCCTCGAGGGGATGCCAGAGACACTAAGGCAGGCCGAGTGGAGGGTCACCCTGAGCCTTTCCCGGGCATCCAGGTCACTGGAGGCCTTCGGGCTGAAGCCCGGGTGTGAGAGCACCGGGCCCGGGGTTGGCCTAGCGGTGGACATAGGTACGACCACCATTGTCACCTACCTCGTGGACCTGGCTACAGGCGCGATCCTGGACAGCCGTGGCACCTACAACCGCCAGGCCTTGTTTGGGGACGATGTGATAAGCCGCATTATCCACGCCTCAGAAAACCCCGGGGGGCTCCGGGAGCTCCAGGAGGCGTGCGTGGAAACGATAAATGGGCTCGTTCGCAAGGCTTTAAGCCAGAGGGGCATCGAGCCCGGGGAGATCCAGGCGGCATGTGTCGCCGGGAACACCACAATGACCCACCTCTTCATGGGGGTGTCTCCCCGGTACATCAGGCTTGAGCCCTACATCCCGGCGGCCACCGGCTTCCCGCCGGTCCCCGCGGGGGAGCTGGGACTCCAGGTTCACCCGGAGGCTCCGGTATGGGCCTTCCCGTCCGTGGCCAGCTACCTGGGCGGGGACATCGTCTCAGGTGTCCTGGCCACAGGCATGGCTCACAGCGAGGAGGTTTCACTCTTCATTGACATCGGAACCAACGGGGAGATGGTGCTGGGGAATTGTGACTGGCTGGTCTCCTGCGCCTGTTCGGCTGGACCCTGCTTCGAGGGGAGCGGCATAACCTCGGGCATGAGGGCCAGCCCCGGCGCCATAGAGCGGTTGGAGATCGAGCCAGGTACGCTGGACTGCCACATCACAACGGTAGGTGGCTCGGAGCCCAAGGGGATCTGCGGCTCGGGGCTGGTGGATGCCCTGGCCGAGATGAGGCGCGCCGGGATTATCGATCGATCCGGGAGTTTCCTCATGGATGGGGAGCACCCCCGGCTCCTGATGGGGGAGGACGGTCCCGAGTACCTGGTGGTCCCGGGCCTATATGGGGAGACAGGCCAGGACATCGTGATCACCGAGAACGATGTGAAGAACCTCCTCAGGGCAAAGGGTGCGGTTTACGCTGGGATCCGCTCCCTCCTGAGGGCCGTGGACCTACCCCTGGAGGCCATCTCCCGCATATACATTGCCGGGGGGTTCGGCAACTACCTGAACATCCGGGATTCCGTAGAGATCGGGCTTTTGCCCGACGTGGACCCTGGACTTTATACCTTCGTGGGCAACACCTCCATCAAGGGGGCGAGGCTCGCCCTCATGAGCCAGGAGGCCAGGGACGAAGCCCTGGGGTTGGCACAGAAGATGACCTATCTAGAGTTGAGCGTGGGAACCACCTTCATGGAAGAGTATGTCTCGGCTATGTTCATACCCCACACGGACATGGGCCTCTTCCCGTCAGTCACGGGATTAGGCTCGGAGAGCAGGTAGAAAAAGGGGGAGAACCTTGGGGATCCACCTGTCAGTGGCGGGTAAGGGAGGCACCGGCAAGACCACCTTCGCGGCCCTGGCTGTGCGGTGCCTGGAGGACCAGGGCAAGGTGCCCATCCTCGCCGTGGACGCTGACGCTAACGCCAACCTCAACGAGGCGCTGGGCCTCGAGGTTGACCTGACCATCTCGGAGATCCTCTCGGAGACGAAGGCCGCCAAGGATGTGCCCGTGGGCATGACCAAGGACGCCTACATCGAGCTCAGGCTGAACGAGTCCCTGGCTGAGGGGCGTCACGTGGACCTCCTGGTGATGGGGGGACCCGAGGGGCCCGGCTGCTACTGCTTCCCCAACGAGATCCTCAAGCGTCACGTGGAGAGACTTAGCGAGAACTACCCCTACATGATCATGGACAACGAGGCCGGCCTGGAGCACCTCTCAAGGAGGCTTGCCCGGGACGTGGACGTGCTCTTCGTGACGTCAGACCCCACCGTGAGGGGTATCAGATCGGCAGGCAGGGTAAAGGGGCTCTGCAAGTCCCTGAAGTTGAACATAGGCAGGGTGCTCCTGGTCGTCACCAAGGTGAGGCAGGGGGACCTTGAGGCGCTGGCCCCGGAGATACAGAAGACCGGACTTGATCTGGCGGGAACGGTTCCCCTGGACGGGGAGGTGGCCCGCCGGGACCTGGAGGGAGAGCCCCTGGTGGACCTGCCCGGCGATTCCCCGGCACTCCAGGCGGTGTGTGAGATCTTACAGAGTGTAGGAGCATGAGTCACTAGCGAAGGGGGATAATCCGTGGCTGTGGAGAAGATCGTCGAAAGGTACACCAGCCAGGTAGGTAAGGTGGTGCTGGGAGCCACCCGGGAACAGGGGGGCACCCGTGGCAACACTGTCACCGTGGGCGGAGAGACAACAATGCCCTTCCTTCACTTTGAAGGAGAGCAGCCCTCAAGGCCTGTCATCGCCCTGGAGGTGGTGGACAGGGACCCCGAAGACTGGAATGAAGTGGTGAAGAAGCCCTTTAGGGACGTCTTAGGCGACCCGGCGGCCTGGGCCCAGAAGTGTGTCAGCGAGCTGGGAGCCGACCTCGTCTACCTGAGGCTGCAATCGGCCCACCCGGACCTGGAGAATACCGGGCCCGACCAGTGCGGGAAGACCGTGAAGAAGGTGCTGGAGGCTGTGGATGTTCCCCTCATCGTTGTGGGGTGCGGGGATGCCGAGAAGGATAACCTGGTGATGCCCACGGTGGCAGAGGCGGGGGCTGGAGAGAACCTCCTCCTGGGCGTGGCCACGCAGGAGAACTACAAGACCCTGTCGGCTGCCTGCATGGCCAACAAGCACTGCATCATAGCCCAGTCACCCATCGACATCAACATCTGCAAGCAGCTGAACATCCTCATCTCGGAGATGAGCGTGCCCCTGGATCGCATTGTCATTGACCCCACCGCGGCGGCCCTGGGTTACGGTATCGAGTACGTCTACAGCATCCTCGAGAGGATGCGCCTGGGAGCCCTGAGTGGTGACTCCATGCTTGCCATGCCCACCATCGGCATAGTGGGATACGAGGCCTGGAGGTCCAAGGAGGCCAATGCGCCCCAGGACCAGTTCCCCGGTTGGGGGGACCTGGAGGGCCGTGGGATTCTCTTCGAGGGCGTGACAGCTTCGGCCCTGCTCCAGTCGGGCATCCACGTCCTGGTGCTGAGGCATCCCAGGAGCGTGGAGATGGTGCGGCGCCAGGTAGAGGAGCTCATGGTCTCTAATGCCTTCTAAGAAGGCCATCAATTCCCGGGAGGGATCGATGTGATTCTCATAGGTGAACGCATCAACGGGATGTTTCGGGATGTGGGGAAGGCCGTCAGGACCAAGGACGCCGGGACCATCAAGAGACTGGCCATAGTTCAGACCGAGGCGGGTGCCACCTACCTGGACGTCAATGTGGGACCCACAGCCGAAGACCGGGTGGAGGCCATGAAGTGGCTGGTCAGCGTTGTGCAGGAGGTCTCTGACCTCCCCCTGTGTTTGGATAGCACTGACTACGATGCTATCGAGGCAGGGCTCCAGGTCTGCAAGAAGTCTGCCCTGGTCAACTCCTGCCCGGCAGAGAGGCCCAAGGTCGAGCGGGTGTTCCCCATGGCCAAGAAATACGGGGCCAAGGTCATCGGCCTCACCATGGACAAAAAGGGCATACCCAAGGACGCCGACAACAGGACGGCCCTGGCCATGGAACTGGTGGCGGCGGCCGACGAGTTCGGTTTCCCCCTGGAGGACCTTTTCATCGACCCGCTCATACTCCCTGTGAACGTGGCCCAGGACCACGTGCCTGAGGTCCTTACGACCATCGCAAACGTCAAGAGCCTTTCCAGCCCCCCGCCTAAGACCGTGGTGGGCTTGAGCAATGTGTCACAGAAGGCCGTGGACCGGCCCTTGGTGGACCGGACCTTCATGGTGATGGCCATGGCCATGGGGCTCGACGCCGCAATACTCAATGTCGAGGACGGAGCCCTCATGGATGCCATAGCCACCGGCAGGATCCTCCTGAACCAGGAGATCTACGCCGACTCCTACCTGAAGGTCTTCCGCCAGAGGCGAGGGTAAGACCCAAGGGAACCTAAGGGGGCGGTGATTTGGCTAACACAAGGGTTTTGGTCATCGGAGGTGGGCTGGCAGGTATCACCGCGGCTGTTGAGCTGGGCAGGATGGGCGTGCCCGTGGAGATCGTGGAGAAGTCTGCCTACCTTGGCGGCAAGACGGTGAAATACGGCTGCAAGGCCACGGACAAGTGCCAGAAGTGCGGAGTATGCCTGGCCAGCGACAAGATTGAGGAACTCAGGAGAACCCCAGGCCTAGGCTTTCACGTCCGGGCCGAGGTGGTATCCCTGGAGGGGGAGCCCGGTGCCTTCCTGGCCAGGGTGCGCCAGGCACCCCTCTACATAGACCCCGCGCTCTGTACCGGGTGCGGCCTGTGCGCCCAGTGGTGCCTAGAGAGGGGTTGTGACTGTGTGAAGCCCCTCCCTGGCGGGGGGGTACCCTCCACCTATACCCTGGAACACTGCCAGGGCCACTCCCTTGAGGAGATGGCGAAGGTGTGTCCCTTCGGGGCAATCAACCCCGGCGCCCAGGCCCGGGAGTACCAGATAGAGGCCAGCGCTGTGATAGTGGCCACGGGTTTCGAGGCCTTTGACCCGTCGGTGCTCCCGAACCTCGGATACGGGCGATTCCCCCAGGTATACACGGGCCTGGAGATGGAGGAGACCCTGAGGGCTCATTCCACGCTGCTCATGCCGGACGGCTCCCAGCCCGGCCACGTGGCCTTCATCCAGTGCGTGGGCTCCAGGAACGTCCAGCTGGGGAGCAACTACTGCTCTGAGGTGTGCTGCAGGTACGGCCTGCGAATGGCGCTTCACTTGAAGAACGGGATGCCCCAGTGCGAGGTATCCGTGCTCTACATGGACCTCCAGACCGCGGCCAAGGGGGCTGGCGACCTGTACCAGGAGGCCTCCAGGAACCTTCGTCTCATCCAGGGGATGCCCGGAGAGGTCAAGGCCGAGGGAGGAAAGGTGAAGGTGGGCTACGAGGATGTCCGGGCGGCCCACGTGGTATGGGAGGAGTTCGACGCGGTGGTGCTATCGGTCGGTGTCTGGCCTGGAGGCGACACGGAGTTCCTAGCCCAGCGGCTGGGGCTCAACAAGGATGCCCACGGCTTCTTTGGCCAGGGTGGGTCACCGTGGTCCACCAGGCGGCCCGGTGTGTTCCTGGCGGGCGCCTGCACTGGGCCCATGGCCATCCCCGGTACCCAGGCCCATGCCCGGGGGGCGGCCAAGGCTGTCATTTCGCTCCTGGGAGTTGAGGTCACATGACGAAATACAAGACGGGCCTGCTGTTATGCGACTGCGGTGGTAGCCTCCGCAACATTGACCTGGACGCCCTGGAGGCGTCGTTGCCCCAGGGCGTGCCTGCCCGCCGGGTCAGCGAGATGTGTGACCCTGAGGAGTTCTCCGAGGCCGCCACGCTCCTGGGCAGAGAGGGTGTGGAGCGGGTGGTGGTTGCCGCGTGCTCTCCCTGGGCATCGGCCACCACCATGGGGGAGGCCCTGGCTGAGGCTGGCTGGAACCCAGGAACAGCCCTCTTTGTGAACCTGAGGGAGCAGTGCTCCTGGGCCCATGACAATGCACAGGACAAGGCAGCCATGCTGCTGGCGGCGGCGGTGGCCAGGGTCCAGGAGAGGGAGTGGAAGAAGCCCGAGCCCGTCCAGGGCTCAAGGTCCGTGGCCATCCTGGGTACAGGTCCCGACGCTGACCTGGTGGCATCCGAGGTGGCCTCCCTGGGATATGAGGCCGTTCCTGTCCAGGGCCGCGTGAGGAGCCTCTCCGGAGGTCCCGGCCGCTTTGCCCTGGAGGTGGAGCTAGGCAAGGATGTGAACGAGGTCACAGCGGGGGCCCTGGTGATTGCCACGGGCAAGGAATCCCGGTTCAGCGAGGAGGACCATGGCCTTGAGCTGGGTCCCACGGTGTGGAGCCTCTCAGGCCTGGAAGCGATGCTCAAGGGTGATGATTTCACCGCCGTGTGCAGGCTCAGGGGGCTCAGGGTAGGGTTCTTGGTGGATGTGTCCGCCCGGGACTCAGTATCCCAAACCTCTAGGGCCGTGGCCATGGCTGGCGCCTTGCAGTCAGACTACGCGTGCGAGACATACGTTTTCGCCAGGGATGCGAAGGTAGCTGGCCCGGGGCTTGAGACCCTTTACAGGGAATCTAGGGCATCCGGCGTGTTCTTCGCCAAGGAGGAGGGCGAGCCCGCCCGGGCCAGCCTTGATGGGCTAAGCCCCAGCGTAACCGCGAGGATGCCCTCACTGGGGGGTTCCTTCGCGGAAGAACCCGTGAGGGTTCCCCTGGATGTGCTGGTCCTGGACGAGAGACTCTCCGCCAGGGATCTTGACCTTTCGGGCCTCCTTGGAATAGGTACCTGGAAGGGTCGCTTCTTCCAGCAAGAGAACGTGAGGCTGTTCCCCATCTTCACCAACCGCCGGGGCGTGTGGACCCTTGGGGGTGCCAGGGGGGACCTCGACGGCCATGACTCCGCTGTGGAGGCCCGGGCCATAGCCATGGAGGTATCCCGGTTCCTGAAGGCCCTGGAGGCGCCGTCTCACCCTGATGACCTCCGCAAGGCCGAGGTGGACCCGGTGAAGTGTGCCCGGTGTCTCACGTGCGTGCGGGCCTGCCCGCACCTGGCCATCGCCATCCCGCCCTTCGAGGGCGCCCAGAAGCGGGCCGCTGTGGTGGATGTGGCAGCATGCAGGGGCTGCGGGGTCTGCGCAACCATGTGCCCGGCCAAGGCCATTTCCTACTCCGGCTACTCCGATGAGGAGTTCTACGCAGAACTCAAGGTGATGGGGGGATGGAAACTATGAGCGAGTGCACCCCCCGCGTGGCGGCATTCTGCTGTGAGCATTCGGCCTGCGTCTCTGCGGACCAGGCCACCACGCTGGGCGGCAGGTACCACCAGGGTGTGACCCTCCTGGCGGTTCCCTGCACAGGCCGGGTGGACACCATCCACATCCTCAAGGCCTTCGAGGAGGGGGCCGACGGGGTGCTGGTACTAGGGTGTTTCGAGGACAGCTGCAACTTCGTGACGGGCAACCTTCGCGCCCGCCAGCGGGTCGAATATACCAAGAAGCTCCTGGCGGACATCGGCATCGAGCCGGAACGCCTGGAGATGAAGCACTTGTCGCCGGCATCCCCCGAGAGGTTCCTTGCCCTGGTGGGTGCCATGGTTGAAAAGGTCCGCGAACTCGGCCCCGTGCCGAGACCCGGAGCCGAGAGAGGGGTGATCTAGATGGCCAAGACAGAAGAAGCCCGCACCCTGGATCCCAAGTTCAAGTACGAGGTGGCTGGCCGCCCGGGCGGGGAGAACATCAAGTCGTGTTTCGCCTGTGGCGTGTGTACCGCGGGCTGCCCGGTGGCCGAGGTTGAGGAGGCCTTCAACCCGCGGCGCATCATCCGGCAGGTCCTCCTGGGCCTCAGGGACGAGGTGCTGTCCTCGGACGAGATATGGTACTGTATCACGTGCTTTGACTGTACCTATCACTGCCCGCAGAACGTGAAGTTCGCCAACGTCATGGGGGTCCTTAGGGACATGGCCGTGGAGGAGGGCTACGTCGCTCCCTCCTTCCCCGGGCGCGTTGAGGAAACGGGCCGGCTGGTACAGGAGATGCGCAGGGACATGGTACGGTTCCTCCTAGCTGGCAAGACGGAAGAGGCACCGCTGGACCCGGCCCAGCTGGCTAGGGCCGTGAAGAACTTGGCTTCCGGGGGGGAATAGGCCTTGACCGAACCCGCCAAGAACCCGAAGAAGGTAGGAGCCGCCCTGGTGCTGGGGGGAGGCATAGCCGGCATGCAGGCCTCCCTGGACCTGGCTGAGGCCGGTTACTACGTGTACCTGGTGGAAAAGTCCCCCTCCATAGGCGGCACCATGGCCCGGCTGGACAAGACCTTCCCCACCAACGATTGTGCCATGTGCATCCTGTCACCCAAGCTGGTGGAGTGCGGGCGGCACCTGAACATCGAGACCATGACATGCAGCGATCTGGTGGACATCCAGGGGGACGAGGGGAACTTCCGGGTAACCGTGAAGAAGAACCCCCGCTATATCGATGTCTCCAAGTGCACGGGCTGCCAGGACTGCGAGAAGGCCTGTCCGGTAGTGCTGGACAATGAATATGAGGGCGGGCTGAACAAGCGTAGGGCCGTCTTCAGGCCCTTCCCGCAGGCCTACCCCAACGCCTTCACAATAGACAAGGCGGCAAGGCCCCTTTGCCAGGTGACCTGCCCTGCCGGGGTGCACGCCCAGGGCTACGTTGCCCTCATCGCCGAGGGCAAGTTCGAGGAGGCCCTGAGACTTGAGAAGATGTCTAACCCCCTGCCCGCCATTTGCGGCAGGGTGTGCCACCATCCCTGCGAGTCCAACTGCAACAGGGGGTTGGTGGACGAGCCAATCGCCATTTGCTCCCTGAAACGCTTCATCGCGGACTACGAGTACGACAAGGGACTTTTCTGTGACCCCGAGCCCGGGGAGGCCCGGGATGAGAGGGTGGCCATCGTTGGCGCGGGCCCTGCGGGGCTTACCTGCGCCTACGACCTAGCCCTCAAGGGCTACCAGGTGACGGTGTTCGAGGCCCTGCCCGAACCCGGCGGCATGCTGCGCTACGGCATTCCCGCCTACCGCCTGCCCAGGGATATCCTGAAGCGGGAGATCGAGGCCATCGAGAGGCTAGGCGTGAAGATCCAGTGCGAAAAGCGCCTGGGCCGTGAGTTCACCCTGGCAAGCCTCAGGGAGGAGGGCTACTCCTGCATCTTCCTGGCGGTGGGGGCCCACGGTGACCAGAAGATGGGTATCCCCGGTGAGGATAAGGAAGGCATGGTATCTGGTGTGGAGTTCCTCAGGGACTTGAACCTCGGCCGCCCGGTGAGGGTTGGCCGGAGGGTGCTGGTGGTCGGTGGCGGCAACGTTGCCATCGACGTTGCCAGGAGCGCCTTGAGGCTGGGCTCCGAGAAGGTCACTATCGTCTACCGCCGGGCCCGGGGGGAGATGCCTGCGGCCCCCCACGAGGTGGAGGAGGCTCTTCACGAAGGCATCGACATCCAGTTCCTGACCGCGCCGGTTTCCGTCATGGGGGATGGGGCCGTCAAGGGCCTGGTGTGCCAGAGGATGAGGCTGGGCAAGCCTGACGCCTCGGGGCGCCGGCGCCCGGAGGCCATTCCAGGGTCCGAGTTCGAAATAGAGGCGGATATGGTAGTGGCCGCCATCGGCCAGGCCCCCCAGCTGGAGTTCGCCAGCGAGGATCCCGCCCTGAAGGTAAGCCGCTGGGGCACCCTGGAGGCTGACAGCGATACCGCCGAGACCGCCGTTCCCGGTGTGTTCGCCGGAGGCGACGCCGTATCCGGCCCCGCCACGGTGGTGGAGGCAGTGGCCGTGGGCAAGAGGGCGGCCGAATCCATACACCGGTTCATAAACGAGATGGATACCAGGGAGGGACGGGACTTCTCCAGGCCCGAGGCCAAGGTGGTCTCGGTACCCAAGGACGCTAGGCCTGTACCCAGGGCTGTCATGTCCGGCCTCCCCCTGGAGGAACGCCTCTCGGGCTTCCAGGAGGTGGAGCTGGGCTTCACGGAGGAACAGGCCGTTGCCGAGGCCAAGCGATGCCTGGATTGCGGCGTTTGCTCGGAGTGCATGGAGTGCGTCAGGGTGTGCAAGGCCAAGGCCGTGGACCACGAGATGGTCGAGGAGGTCCTGGAGCTGGAGGTTGGCGCCATCGTGCTGGCCCCGGGCTTTGAGGCCTATGACCCGGCACACTTGAACGAATACGGTTACGGCAAGTGCAAGAACGTGGTCACCAGCGTGGAGTTCGAGAGGATCCTCTCGGCCTCGGGCCCCTTCGAGGGGCACGTTGTGAGACCCTCCGATCACAAGCAGCCCAAGAACATAGCCTTCCTGCAGTGCGTGGGTTCCCGGGATGAGCACAAGGCCTCGGGCTACTGCTCCTCGGTGTGCTGCATGTATGCCATCAAGGAGGCCGTCATAGCCAAGGAGCACGTTGCGGGCAACCTGGACGTGTCCATATTCTTCATGGACATGAGGGCCTACGGCAAGGACTTCGAGAAGTACTATAGCAGGGCCCAGGACGAGCACAAGGTGAGGTTCGTCAGGGCCAAGGTGCGCGAGGTCAAGGAGGACCCGGATAGCGGGAACCTCCTGGTCAAGTACGTGGAGGAGACCGGAGAGTCAAGAACCGCCGAATTCGATATGGTGGTGCTCTCCGTGGGCATGAAGCCTAATTCCGATGTGGCCAGGCTCGCCCGCAAGGTTGGCATCCACCTTGACGACTACGGCTACCGCCGCTCTTCGGGGCTCAACTCGGTGAAGACCTCCATGCCAGGGGTGTTTGCGGCAGGTGCCTTCGCCAGCCCCAAGGACATCCCAGAGACCGTCATGGAGGCCTCTGCGGCCGCGGCGGCGGTGGGCCAGGTGCTCTTTCCCCAAAGATGGAGCATGGTGAAAGAGAAGGAGTACCCGGCGGAGAAGAACGTGGCCAACCAGGCCCCCCGGGTGGGAGTGTTCATCTGCAATTGCGGCATCAACATAGGGGGCGTGGTGAAGGTCCCGGAGGTTTTGGAGTACGCAAAGAGCCTCCCGGACGTGGTGTTCGCTGACGCCAACATGTATACGTGCTCCCAGGATACCCAGGACCGCATGAAGGACCTGGTGCAGGAGCATGACCTCAACCGGGTTGTGGTGGCGTCCTGCTCGCCCCGGACCCACGAGCCCCTCTTCCAGCAGACCGTGAAGGAGGCGGGACTGAACTCGCACCTCTTTGAGATGGCCAACATCCGGGACCAGTGCTCCTGGGTACACATGTCCGAGCCCAGGGATGCCACGGAGAAGGCCAAGGACCTTGTCCGCATGGCCGTGGCCAAGGCGAGGCTCCTGGAGCCCCTCTACCCGCAGATGGTGGGCCTTACCAAGAAGGCCCTGGTCATCGGCGGCGGTGTATCCGGCATGACAGCAGCCCTGGGCATGGCTGACCAGGGGTTCCCCGTGTGCCTGGTGGAGCGCCAGCCGGAACTGGGAGGAAACCTTCGCCACCTCGACCGCAGCATTGACGGGGAGGATCTCCAGAAGGTGCTCCAGGACCTGTTGCGCCGGGTGAAGGCAAGCCCCTTCGTGGACGTCTACACCGGGGCGGAGATAAGGTCCATTGACGGCTTCGTGGGCAACTTCAAGACCACCATCGCCGTGGGGGGCAGGGAGGTCCAGTACGAGCATGGCGTTGTGGTTGTGGCCACGGGAGGCCGTGAGCACAAGCCCACCGAGTACCTTTACGGTATTGACCCCAGGGTCATCACCCAGCAGGAACTGGAGATCCGGATGCGTTCGGGCGAGGCCAAGGCCAAGAGGATCGTGATGATCCAGTGCGTGGGTTCCCGGGAGCCGCAGCGCCCCTACTGCAGCCGGCTCTGCTGCACCCAGGCGGTGAAGAACGCCCTGGCCCTCAAAGGGATGGACCCCGAGACCGAGGTGATCATCCTCTACAGGGATATGAGGACCTACGGTCTCTACGAGGACTACTACTCCCAGGCGCGAGCGGCAGGGGTCACCTTCCTCCGCTACGACCTAGCCAAGAAGCCCAAGGTAACCGGGGAGAACGGCACCCTCTCCGTGGATCTCGCCGACTTCATCCTGGGCCGGGACATCAGGATCGAGGCGGACATGGTGGTGCTCAGCGCCGCCGTGGAACCCTATCCCGACAGCCGCCAGGTGGCTCAGATGCTGAAGGTGCCCGTGAATGAGGATGCCTTCTTCCTGGAGGCTCACGTGAAGCTCAGGCCAGTGGACTTCGCCACGGACGGTGTGTTCCTGGCAGGCCTGGCGCACGCCCCTAAGATGGTCAGGGAGAGCATGGCCCAGGCGCTGGCCGCTGTTGGCAGGGCCGCTACAGTGCTGGCCAAGGACCACATCGAGGCCCACGGCACCGTATCCGTGGTGGACGAGTCCAAGTGCGTGGGATGCAAGGCGTGCGAGGAGCTCTGCCAGTTCTCCGCCATCAAGGTGGACCCGGAGAAGAACGTGGCCAGGGTCGAGAGCGCCGTGTGCAAGGGCTGCGGTGCCTGCGCCGCCACCTGCCGGTCCGGAGCCATAGCCCTCAAGGGATTCACTGACGAAGAGATCATGGCGGAGGTGGCTGCATTCCGATGAGCGCCGTGAAGATGGAGGAGAAGTGGGAGCCCAAGATCGTGGCATTCCTGTGCCACTGGTGCAGCTACGCCGGGGCTGACCTGGCTGGTATATCCCGTTTCCAGTACCCACCCAACGTCCGGGTAATAAGGGTGCCGTGCTCTGGCGCCGTCAACCCCTTCTACATTGTGAAGGCTCTCCAGCACGGGGCCGACGGTGTGCTGGTGTCAGGGTGCCATCCCGGCGACTGCCACTACCTGTCGGGCAATCTCCTGGCCAGGAGGAAGTTCCAGCTCCTGGACGGTCTCCTCGGCCACCTGGGCATCGAGCCAGGCCGCGTCCAGTTCTCCTGGGTGTCCGCGGCCGAGGGCCAGAAGTTCGCCCAGGTAATCAAGGCCGTCACGGAGAAGGTGCGGTCACTGGGACCCAGCCAGAAGCTGGTGAAAGCGAGGCAAGCGCCATGACTGCTGTACAAGAGAGACTACGCGACGAGTGCAGGCGTCTCTTGGAGAGCAAGGAGGTCGACGTCATCCTGGGTTACCAGAGGGGCACGCTTCCTTTGAGGTCAGCGCCCCTATTTGCCCGGAGGCCCGAGGACGTCGAGAGGATGATATGGGATGAGACCTGCGAGAATACGGTGTCGGTCTACATCCCCCGGCTGAGGGGTTCCCGGGTGGGGATCGTTGCCAAGGGGTGTGACGGGCGCTGGGTGGTGGAGTACATCACGGAGAACCAGGTATCCAGGTCCGCCCTGAAGGTTATAGGTGTGCCCTGTGACGGGGTGCTCTCCCGGAGGGCCTTGGAGAAGGTCGCGGGGTTGAGGACCATCTATGAGGGCCACCTGGAGGACGGCCACGTTGTGATCCAGGGGCGGGGGTGGAAAGAGAGGGTTCCCATCCAGGAGGTCCTGGAGCCCTCCTGTAAGACCTGTGTCCAGAAGTCATCCCCCATCATCGATGTGGACCTGGGCAGGGTCGAGAGCCCAAACCCCAAGGGCGACTTCGGGGATGTCGCGGCCGTGGAGGCCCAGGAGGTTGATGACCGCTGGGACCTCTTCGCCCAGGAGGCCTCGAAGTGCATCCGCTGCTACGCCTGTCGCCAGGCCTGCCCAGGATGCTACTGCAAGGTGTGCTTTGTGGACAGGTCCAAACCCACCTGGGTGGGAGGCACGGATGACCTCACCGATGCCATGGTGTTCCATATCATGAGGGCAATGCACCTGGCCGGTAGGTGCGTGGACTGCGGAGCCTGTGAGAAGGCCTGCCCGGCCGGGGTCAACCTGCGCCTCCTCAACAGGAAACTGGAAAAGGACGCCCGGGAGCTCTACGGCCATGTGGCTGGCCTGAGGGTTGACGACAAGCCAATGCTGTCAACATTCCGGCCCAACGACCCCGGAGACTTCATCATGTGATGGGAGCTGTTGCCTGTGGGTGCCAGACTACTCAAAAAGGGTAGGGTAGAGGAACTGCTCAATGGGTGGGCCGCCTCCCGCCGAGTGGTGGTCCCAGGTCCCGGGCCGGACTACGAGGACTTCGTGCCCTGGAAAGGTCAAGGGTTTGGGCTCCCTCCAGTGAACGCCAGGCGGTCTTTGAAGGGAGTGTTCTTCTGCCGGACCGACAAGCTCTTCCGCTACGACAAGAGGGACGGGGAGGTCGTGTTTTGCGAGGAACTACCCGAGGGCCATGTCGTGGTGTTCGGCGCCAGGCCGTGCGATGTCCGGGGCACCGCCATGATAGACCCAGTATTCATGGAGGACCCTGACCTCCATGACCCGGCATACAAGACAAGGCGCGAAAACAGCACTACCGTTGTGGTGGGGTGTGACGCGCCGGGGCCAGCCTGCTTCTGCACATCCATCGGGGGAGACCCCCACGGGAAAGAGGGCGCCGATGTCATTCTGACTGATATCGGTGACGCCTACCTGGTGGAGACCCTTACCGGCAAGGGAGAGGCCCTCATGGAGGGGGCTAGTCTGGAGGACGCCGGGGAGGATGACATCAAAGAGGCGGCCAGGCGTGCCGAGGCTGCCAGGGGCCTGGTGGAGAAGGCCTTCGAGATCGATGGCATAAAGGAGAATCTGGACGGCTTCTTTGAACACGAGTACTGGAAGTACATGTACGAGAAGTGCCTGGGTTGCGGGGTCTGTACCTACGTGTGTCCCACATGCCACTGCTTCGATGTGACGGATGAGGAGAGGGGCCCTGGATACACCCGCTACCGGAACTGGGATTCCTGCCAGTTCGCCCTGTTTACCCTCCACACCTCGGGGCATAACCCCAGGCCCACTGGCATGGAGAGGATGCGACAGCGCTTCATGCACAAGCTTAACTACTTCGTGCACAAGTATGGGGTGACTGCCTGCGTGGGTTGCGGCCGCTGCGTTGTGAACTGCCCCGTCAACCTGGATATCAGAGAGGTCGTCAGGGAGATAGGGGGGATCCCACGGTGAACAACCCGTACATGCCCAGCAGGGCTGTGATTAACGAGATAATCCAGGAGACCGACACCAACGATGTGAAGACCTTCCGGGTGGCCTTCCAGGATGAAAGCGCCTGGGAGACCTTCAAGTACCGCCCGGGCCAGTTCGCCGAGGTCTCCCTGTTCGGGGTTGGAGAGGCCCCCATTTCCATAACCTCGTCCCCGACCCAGAAGGGCTACCTTGAGTTCAGCGTGAAGAAGGCGGGGGTGGTCACCACCGCCCTCCACCAGACCAGGGTGGGCGACATCATTGGAGTCCGCGGCCCCTACGGGAACAACTTCCCCGTTGAGGATATGGAGGGGAAGAACCTGGTGATCATCGGGGGTGGCATTGGCCTTGCGCCGGTACGGTCCCTCATCACCTATGCCCTGGACCAGGAGAACCGCTCCCGGTTCAACGACGTCACCATCATCTACGGTGCGCGTAGTCCTGGGGACCTGGTCTTCAAGTGGGAGCTGGAGAACTGGGGCAAGCGGCCCGATGTGGACCTCCATGTCACGGTGGACAGGGGAGACGAGAGGTGGACAGGCAAGGTCGGGTTCGTCCCGGCGGTGCTCATGGAGGTCGCCCCCAAGCCGGATGACTGTGTCACGGTGACCTGTGGGCCGCCCATCATGATCAAGTTCGTCCTCCAGAACCTGGAGAAGCTGGGCTTTGAGCCCCGCCAGATCGTAACAACCCTGGAGATGAGGATGAAGTGCGGCATCGGAAAGTGCGGGCGCTGCAACATCGGAAAGAATTACGTGTGCCGGGACGGCCCAGTGTTCACCCTGGAGCAGCTCTCCCAGATGCCGCAGGAATATTGAGGATACGGAGGAAGGTGGGGTTTTATGATAGTCGGCGAGCGTAAGCCACTGTCCGAGATAATCGAGATGGTGAAAGACGCCCGTTGCCTGCTCATCGCCGGGTGCTCAGAGTGCGTCACCGTGTGCCAAGCGGGGGGGGAGAAGGAGGTGGCGGTGCTGGCTAGTGCCCTGCGCCTTCACTTCGGGAAGAACGGCCAAGCCAAGGAGATCCTCACCACCACGCTGAACCGCCAGTGTGATCCTGAGTTCCTTGAGGACATGGCCGCCCTGGCCGGGAAGGCAGACTGCATCATGTCCATGGCCTGCGGCGTCGGAGTGCAGTTCCTGGCGGAACGCTTCCGGGACAAGTGGGTGGTGCCTGCCCTGAACACCAAATTTGGGGGAGGAGCCACGCTGGAGGGTCAGTGGGACGAGAGGTGCGGGTTCTGCGGGGAGTGCATACTCCACCTCACTGGCGGGGTCTGCCCCATCATCCGCTGTTCCAAAAGCCTCTTGAACGGTCCCTGTGGCGGGTCCCAGGATGGCAAGTGCGAGGTGTCCAAGGAGACCGACTGCGCTTGGCAACTGATATATGACAGGCTGAAGGGCCTGGGCCGGCTTGAATTGCTCAACACGGTCATACCCCCCAAGGACTGGTCCAAGGCCAGGGACGGAGGCCCCCGCCGGGTTGTGAGGGAGGATTCGAGGGTATGAAGACGGAGAGCAGACTTGAACGGCTGTTCAATGAGGGAAACTTCGTGGTGACAGCGGAGGTGGGCCCGCCCAAGAGCGCGTCATCCAAGGGGATCATCAAGAACACGGAGATCCTCAAGGACTACGTCGACGGGATAAATCTCACGGATAACCAGACGGCCATCGTGCGGCTGTCCAGCATTGCCGCTGCCGTGCACGTGATGAATACCGGCGGCGAGCCCATCATCCAGATGACATGCCGGGACAGGAACCGCATCGCCATGCAGAGTGATATCCTGGGTGCCTACAGCCTGGGCATCAGAAACCTTCTCTGTCTTAGCGGCGACCACCAGTCCTTCGGTAACCACCAGACAGGGAAGAACGTATACGACCTGGATTCGGTCCAGCTCATCAACTGCGTCAAGAACATGCGGGATGAGAAGAGGTTCCTCTGCGGTGAGGAGATGAAGGTCGAGCCCCGCATGTACATAGGCTGCGCCGAGAACCCCTTCGGGGATCCCTTTGAATTCCGGGCCATGCGGCTGGCCAAGAAGGTCACCGCCGGCGCGGACTTCGTGCAGACCCAGGCCATCTTCGATATCCCCAGGTTCAAGAGGTGGATGGAGATGGTGTGCGACATGGGCCTTCACGAGAAGGTTAACATCACCGCGGGCTTCGTACCCTGCAAGTCCTATGGCGGGCTGAAGTACATGAAGGATGTGCCGGGAATGGCCATACCCGACCACCTGCTTGCCCGGATGAAGGGAGTGCCCAAGGAGAAGCAGCCTGACGAGGGTATTGCCATGGTGGCCGAGATGATCCAGGAGGTCAGGGAGATCCCCGGTGTCAGGGGCGTCCACATCATGGCGGTCATGTGGGAGGAGAAGGTCCCGGAGATAGTGGAGAAGGCCCGGCTCCTGCCAAGGCCCCAGTGAGGTCTTGAGAGGCACGAGGAACCGGGACCCGACGATGAAGGAGCCGGCTTCACTGGTAGCCGGTTTCCTTCTTCTGCTGAGGCCAATTCCAGCCTGGTGCAAAACCGGGGGTTTCCGGGTAGGACGGTGTGGGGATACCGGAGAACACCCTCCAAAAGACCACCCGCTACGTGAACTCCCACAAGGGAAGCATCCGGTCGGAGCCCTACGGTATGAAGAACCACCCATGACAGGCTGAAGCTGTTCTTCGGCGACCGCTTCGCCATGAAGATCAAGAGCACGGTGGGCCAGGGAACCAAGACCACATTGAGTATAAAGAAAGAAGAGCCCGGAGCCGACCGCTGAGGGCTCACCCTTGGAGCCCAGTGACTGGCAGGGCACACCAGGTACCAACCCCATTCCCTCCAACCGCCTCAACAGGGTCATCATCACCCAATCTATGTACCCCCAGTATTTCCAGTCTTGTGCTTGACCCAGGGAACACCCGGTAATAATCTTGGAGTCTTGCCTCCACTTGCACGAACAAGCGTTCTATGATACTATGGCACAAGAAGGCATAATGGCAATCAGTGGCCAGCGGTGACGTCCATCCACTTCGGAGGTATCGCCAGATGAATGGATTCGATAGGGATGTTGTGTCTTACTGGATTGATATTGCCGAATATGATTTGGAAACAGCAGAAGCAATGCTAATAACGAAGAGATTTTTGTATGTAGGCTTTATGTGCCATCAAGCCATTGAGAAGTATCTTAAGGCATGTTATGTCCATGTTCTTGATAACATGCCTCCGTATACTCATAACCTGTCCCGTTTGGCGAACTTGAGCAGGGTCTATGAGAGGCTTAGTGCAGAACAGAGGGATTTTCTTGATGTCCTTGACCCGCTTAACATTGAGGCCCGGTATCCCACGCACAAAGATAGGATTTTGAGGTCGCTTTCGGAAAAACGGTGCGAGTCCTTAATTGCTGAGACAAAGGAGTTGGCACAATGGATAAAGGGTCAGTTATCGGTTTAGCCAAAAGATACTCTGAACTGGTCACTAAACATATGTTGGTAAAACAGGTTGTCTTGTATGGATCGTATGCCAAAGAAACCGCGGATCCGGATTCGGATATTGACATAGCTGTAGTTGTCGAGAAATTGGATGGTGACTATTTGGATGCACAGGCCAGATTGTTTAAGCTTCGCCGTGCAGTTGATTTCCGTATTGAACCCGTGTTGATTGAGGAAGACGAAGATAAAAGTGGGTTTCTCAGAGAGATTTTGTCAACAGGTCATGTAGTTTATTCATCAGAAACCCAACAAGAAGATGGACATTAATACGGAAGCTTCGGTGGTTAATGGGGTCAAGTCCGGATTGTGGTGTAAATTCGCCCTGGTAGACGTGAAAGGTTAAGCTGCCTGTGTGACGCTGGCATTCTTCCCGGTGGTACCCAAGGACTTCTTCCCCTCCAGGTACTCCGTCATGTCGAAGTACCGATGGCCTGTAGACCAACTCTCATCAATTTCCATGAGCACGGCTCCAAGGAGTCTAAGGGCGGAGTCTTCGTTGGGAAATATCCGTATCACCCGTTC
>JBFMCS010000023.1 GCA_040754315.1 Bacillota bacterium | reverse complement strand
GGCCATCCCCTACTTCCTCCTGGCTTCCTCGTGAAGCCATGGGTTCCGGTCGCCGGCCACATCCCCAAAACGCGTCAGTTCGGCCTTGGCCTTCTTCTCCATAAGCGTTTCGTAGCGCTCGTCATCCACCATGGCCACCAGCCGCGCGATGCTGGACTCACCGTCCACAAACCTCCAGGGGAAGCAACCGATTGTGACCCTCTGGTTCAAAAGAAGGTCCAGGTCACCGCCAGCGCACTCCAAGTGGATGATGCTCTTGTTGAACATCTCAAGGTGCATGAGCTGGTACTTGTCGTCGGTGAACACCTCTTCAATCTTCCTTCCGAACTTCTTCTGGAAGAACGCGTCCGCCTCTTTGGCCTGCCGGGGCATCCAGTTCCGGATTATGGTGTTCATGGGATGGTCTGCGCTGCCGCAGTCCACCGCGATCCACCGGAGTTTCTTGTGTTTGGCCCACTCCGCGAACTCGCGGTCCGGTCCTGGGTGTTTGACCATGTACCGTACCTCGTCGGCTGTGGGTTGATCCCAGCCATAGTGGTGGTACCCCGTGTGGATTACCAGGATGTCGCCCTCCCTGACCTCCACCCGTTCTTCCACCTGCTTGGATGTGTAGATGTCATAGTCCGCGGTACAGTCAGAGAGATCCACCACAACACCATCATGCACCAGGTAGTCCATGTCCAGCGAGGCTATGTCCTTCCCCGGCGTGTAGAAGTGGATTTCTCCGTCCAGGTGAGTCCCCACGTGATTTGAGTGGGTCACCAGTTGCCCGTTGGCGCCATTGGGCGCCAGCCTCTTGAAGTACTTCACCTGCAGGGGCTCGTAGGTGGGCCACGGTGGCGTGGCGATCCCTAGAGGTACTGTCAAATCGATGAATTTCAAGCCGTTCCTCTCCCTTCGTGCGCCATGCTCCCGCCAGGTCTTCCTACGCCCGGGTCACCACTGGGTCACCCATGGGCAGGCCGTGGGCGCACAGGTCACCGGCAACCTTGTCCGCTATGTCGACCCACTCTTTGCTGGGTGCCAGTGTCTTCACGTCGAAACACTCCATGAAGCTCTTACCCTCAGGTGGATCCTTTAGCCCCGCCTCGTACGTGCTGAGCAGGTAAGAGACAATCTCATTGGCCTTCTCCAGAGACAATTCGGCGCTGGCCTCGAACACCTCAGCCATGAACCAGTGCTCCAGCGGCGTGAGGTAGTTCTTGAACCGCCCGCCTGCCGTCCGCGGACCTATCTGGAAGGCCACACCGGACACAGCGGTTGCTATGGTCCCTGCGGCGGATGTGTAGAGGATTTCCTCAGTGCAGGGCCCGGCCAGTTGGTTGATGAGCTTGTAGAGCATCATGTGGGTATGACGGGCCTCCGCCTGGGTCGCCACGGTGTTTGCCCACAGCGCGTGACGGGAGCAGCTGGAGTCATAGCGCATGTCATAGATGGCACTGGCCGCCACATCCGACTGGAGGATCGTGAACATGAGAAGGTCAGTGGCGATGTTGGTAAGGACGCATCCCTCCGGAGAACCGCTGAACCCGCCTATCATGGCATAGGCCCCGCCGCAGTCGAGATAGGCGTCACAGCCGATGGCATGGATGGCCTTGTGGAACGAGGTGAAGTTGGTTTTCAGCTCCGAGGGGTTCAGGATGATGGCTATGGCCCGGTTGCTCGGCGAATTCTGGAGGTGGAACGCCCCCAGGTTGCCGTACTCAGTTGTGCTTGAGCCGATACCCATCTGGGGTAGCCCGGGACGCCCTACACGCCACATGGCCTCCTGCTTCAGCTGGACCTCCCTCACGCCGACAGCCGTCTCGAACGGGGAGCCGGAGTAGACGGGCTTCCCGAACACCGTATCTATGGAAGGACCCTCCTGGATCCGTACCTTCCTGCTCTTGAAGATACCCTCGGAGATGGGAACGAACAGGTCCTCGGAAACCTGTATGCACAAGGGGCCCGCAAAGATGGGCGGGTTCTTGTCCTCAGGTGTCCTGGCTCGCATTGTCACCTGGTCCCTGCCCTCACCCAGCACCAGGTGGTCCGGGGCATCGCGGAGCGCCTGGAGTATCTCCTCTTTCGAGACCTTGATTATCGTCTCAGTGCTGGTACAGAGTAACCCAAGTTCCGCTGCCATCTCCAAGCCGGCCTCGAAGAACCGGTCCGCCAGCGCCAGGTCCTGGTTGACGGGGGTATTAGGATTGTAGTGATGCTCAAGCCCGTACTTCTTCAGGTACTTCCGGTTCGTTTCCGGGATTATCTTGCGTTCCCATTCCTTTTCCGTGCAGGCAGGCCCCTCTTTGGCCCTCTGGAGCATTTCAACTATCCTCTTCAGGGAAGCCATACTCATACCTCCTTCTTCAGAGTCTCCCTAGTACAGTTCCTTGTAGTAGGTCTTCTCCGCACCATGTCTCCTGGTGGAGCCCTGGAATACATGGATTGTGCCTGTCCCGGGCTCCTGGTCCAGCAAGAGGTCACACAGGGTCACGGCGTCCACCGCGGTCCGGCCGTAGCCATCCGCGCCTATCTCCTCGGCCCAGTCCTCCGTTACAATACCTCCGCCCACAATCACGTAGTATTTGTCCCTCTTCTGGACCTTCTTGAGGTAGTCCACCATGTCTTTCTGGTAATAGGAGGAGGTGGTCATGAGGGAAGACATGGCAATGATCTGGGCACCGTACTGCTCCGCCGCCTTAAAGAACTCGGCCACCGGCACGTTTGTACCTAGGTCGAACACCTCATAGCCGTGGAGGCTTAGCTGCGTGGCCGCCATGTTCTTGCCCATGTCGTGAAGGTCGCCGTACACGGTGCCAAACACCACTTTGGCGTTGGCCTTCTTTTTTGCTAGCTCTCCCTCCCCAGCCTTTAACAGGGGATGGATCATGTTGTTTAGGGCTTTCATGGTTTCTGAGGCGGCGAGAAGCTCCGGGAGAAACAACTCCAGGTTCTCGAACTTCTCACCCACGATATCCAGGCCGCGGCTGCCACCCTCTTCCAGGATGACCTGGGGCTCTATTCTAGCTTCGATTGCTTCTTTGCCCGCAGCTTCAACCGCAGGTATGTCTCCGGCGACGATAGCTTCGGCGATTCTTTTCAGGATTAGGTCGCTCATGCTCAGTCTCCCTTCTCGATGATTTCGTGCGACGCTATAGGTGTATCCCTGCACCGCCTCCCCATCATTGCATCCATGGTCACCCCAGCCCCTGCCACGTCTCCTGTGCTACATCCGCAGAATACTATCGCCGTAAGGGGGCTGGGGCACCATGGAAATCAAGTTACGAGCTTAGTCCCATCTCCCGCTGTTCTTCAGGGGTTAAGTAGTAGCCGCTGGCAGATGGGGCCGAAGGATCAAAAACGCGCACCTTGTTAATGGACGTGAGGATGATGTAGAGGACCGCAGTGACAACAAAAGCATTTAGTGCGAAGACCCCTACACCCCAGACATTTGTCATAAAGTGTTCCACGACAGCGCCAATGCCGTAGGCAATGATGGCGTTCCAGTTAGCTCCCAGGCGGACGTTTTCCACCAATGGGTATTTCTGGTTGTGATGATAGTAGTAGTCCACGATCATCACTGCAGGCACGCCCGGTACAAAGATTCCTAGGAACAGCAGCCAGTTGATGGCCTGGCCGTAGATGCCGGACACCGCCAGTATCACACCCATAACACCGGCTATGCCAGTGGTAACCCTGGAATCCCACTTCGTGAGGTTGGAGAGGGCCAGGCCTGATGTGTAGCACTGGCAGTCTCCGCTGGTCAACACTACCCCTAGGATAACCAGGAGTGACAGCACCTTCCAGAAGTCCCCCGCCAGGGTGGGCATGACGACGAAGAAATCCATGGTGTTCAGCGCCCAGGAGGTCAGGACACCAAGAAGCATAATGAGGTTGTTGGCTACCACAAAGCCCCAGAATGATGCCCAGACCACAGACTTCTTGCTCCTGGCAAATCGCATCACATCGGGTGCCAGCGATGCCCCGACAATCCAGTGGCTAACTGTGAGACCAAAGGCTAACAGCCAGGACTTGCCCACAAAAGGACCCTCGGGGAAAAGGCTCTGCCCAGCGGGCATCTTGCCCAGAGCCAAGGCAAACCCCACAACCATCAGGATGAGGATGGCGGGCGCCACGTAGAAGGCGAACCTGGATATGACCTTCATGCCGTATACCGCCATGATGGTCATGATCACACCCGTGATAACGGACCAGAGCCAAGCCACACCGCCGATGTTGCTCTCCAGCACGGCCGCAAGCAGGCCGATGCTGACCCCAAACCATCCAGCCAGGGTTATCCAGTAGACCAGTGACGGTATTACAGTGCCGATATTCCCGAAAGAGAAGCGGGAGCACATGCTGACCGAAAGCCCCATCTTAGCTCCAATGTCACCGTTCAAGTAGGCTATTACGAACAACAGTACATTTCCAGCGATAATGGCGGAGAGCGCAGCGGAGGGACTCATGGACGCAGCTATCAAGGCGCCCATGTAGGGGCCACCCATGTAGAAGATCCAGCCCATCCAGGTAGTGGACAAGGAGTAGGTACTAATGCGCCTTGCGCCCGGAACCCTCGTTATGGCATAACCTGTGGTCTCTTCGTTCTGTACCTTCTTCAGAGTGTCTGCCTTGCTCATTGTGATTAACCTCCCGATGGGGAATTCTGGTGCCCTAGTTCCGGATACGGCGGTCACTCAGTTGTTCGCCGATCGATGCCCAACAGAGCTGTGGCCTCGAATCACCCCTGGGTACCCCATCTGTTGTCCCCGCACAGCCAGTACGTTTTCCCGTACCCACCCCCTCTTGAGCCTGAGGTTAGCTCGGTACTGTCTCCACGGACTCCACATGGTTCGCGAAGGCCAACAGGGCCTCCCGGAAACACTGCATGGGTGGCCTGACCAGGCCTGCTCCCACTTGGCCGATCCCGGGCTCCCGGTGGGCCACTCCGGTGTTGATGGCCGGAAGAATACCTGTCTCTACTACCTTTCTCAGGTCGATGCCGGTGGGCGTGCCCCGGAAATCTAGGGGCGGTATGAGGTACGCATCGTTTTCGGCCATGGTTATCTCGTACATGGACAGGGTGGCCGCCAGCGCATCCTTGGAGGTTCCACCGACAAACCTTACGATGGCTGGGGCAGCCGCCATGGCGAACCCTCCAAACCCGGCGGTTTCCGCTATAACGCTGTCGCCGATGTCGGGATTGGCGTCCTTTTCGCTGAATCCGGGGAAATACAGGCTCTGCGGGACCTCAGCAGCGCCTGTGAACCACCGGTCCCCCAAGGCGCTCACCCTGATGCCAAAGTCCGTGCCATTCCTAGCCATGGTCGTAACCAGGGTGCTCTCTGGGATCCCATGAGCCGCATCCATGGTGCACTTGCCCGCCGGCATGGTCAGATTGAGGAAGAAATGGTCGTTTCCATTAATGAACTCCAAGACCGAAGCAGCGTCTTGTCGCGAGACACCAGACCTCACGAGATGAGGGGAGAGTTCCCGGATCAAGAGGGAGGTTCCCGCTCGGTTCCGGTTGTGACCCTCGTCCCCCATCTGCACCGCCTGGGAGAGGAGGTTCTTGATGTTGATGCCCCCGCATACCTCCAAGGTCTCTGCCAGCGCCGGTGCCAGCACTCTCTCCATCCACCTGAGCCTCTCGATGACCTCGGGATCGTAGGCTCCATAGCGCAGCACCTTGCCAAGGCCTTCGTTAAGGGTGCAGTAGGCCTGGTTTCCGAAGGTAGCGTTTTCTATGATGAACACCGGCATGGAGGGGGAGATGATGCCCGCCATCGGCCCCACCGCCTGGTGATGGTGGCAGGGGTCAAAGGTGATCTCTCCGGACTGAGCCACCTCTAGTGCCTCGTTGGCATCCTGGGCCAGCCCTTCGTAGATGAGGGCTCCCATGACTGCTCCTCGCATGGGACCGCACATCCGATCCCATGCCACCGGCGGCCCGGCGTGCAGAAGGGTCTTCCCATCCATACCCGGCACGGTCTCTAGTGCAGTCCCGATGCCCACCAGTGTTGGCTGGCTTTGGAGCACCCTGTCGATGGCCCTTCGGTTGGCTGCGTCTATGTCCATTTGTTCTCCTCCTAACCCTGGAGTCTTCTCAGTATTGCCGCCAAGTGCTCGTCGCCGCCCGCCGGCGGGCGAAACTCCACAGAGACCGCCCGTACACCCTGGGTCTTGAGATCTTTGTAGAAGATCTCCAGTCCCACGTTTATCACGTTGGGAGGACGGGACAGCAGATCCTGGACATCCTTCACGGTGTACCCCCCACTTCTGCCATGAGATTGCCTGCGAAGGCTGCTGTTTGGGCGTTAGAATCCAGCACCAAAGCGCCGGCGGACCGGAGCCGATTGGCCTGTTCGTCCTTGTTCTGGGGGTCAAGGTCGGTGCCACACACTGACACCACCACCGGTAGGTGCCGGCCAGCTGACAGGGCTATCTCCCTCGCTTTCATGATGGAAGAAACCAGAGAGCCCCCGGGGTCAGGGTGGGAGCCATAGCCAAGGATGCAGTCAAGCAACAGGACTGAAGTCCTGGGGTCTTGGGCGACATCTAGGATCATTGCCTGCCGAAGGGTCGGGTCTATCATTGGGTGGGCGCGGCCTTGAGTATAGGCATCGTCTCCCAGGTCCAAGATAGTGTGGCCAGCCCCTATTCGCTCCACCTTCAGCCCGGGGCCCAGCGGCGTGTTGGAGTATACATGCCCCAGTGTGCGCGACAGGATGTGGATGGCTTCATCACACAGGGTCCCCCCTGAGTAGAGCCCCCTAACGAAGACCTGGGACGGAGCCAGCCTCCGGGCCTCCCGGGCAGCCACCTCCACCCACCGTCCCCATCCCGAGGGATGGCCAAGGCAAGAGGCGGGGTCATCGTTCTGGGCAAGGGCCACTGCTATACGGGCGCTGTTCTCCAGGGTATCGGCCCCCCATATGCCATCTGCGAGGCTGGATCTGTGGCAGGCTCCCATGAAGCATACAACCGCTGGCTTCCCGGTATTTCTCAAGACTTCGAGGACCCCTCGAGAGACCTCAGGGTGGGGAGGCTTGGATATCACTACGATGACCTGAGTGGATGAGTCCCTGGCCAGCGCACTGATGCCCATGGCCATCATGAGGCCTCCCACTTCCCTGCTGAGGTCTCTGCCGCCCGTGCCAATGACGTGGGCGACCCCGCTCCCCATGTTGTGGATCATGCTGGTGACCTCCTGCGCACCGGAGCCCGAGGCGGCCACCACCCCAATGGGGCCACGCCTCAATACGTTGGCAAATCCCAGCACGACACCACTTATCACCGCCGTGCCACAGTCGGGGCCCATGAGAAGGAGACCTCGCTCCTGGGCAATGCGTTTGAGCCTGACCTCCTGCTCCAGAGGCACGTTGTCACTGAACAGGAACACGTGCTTCCCGGCTTTGATGCAGGTTTCGGCTTCCCGCCAGGCGTACCTACCGGGGATTGATATGGATACCAGGTCAGCCTCCGGGAATGCCTGAAGCGCCGACCGAAGCGTAGCGTAACGGTGTTCAGCGTCCGGCGCCAGCTCCTGCCTGCGCTTGAGGAGATCCTCTACTGCTTGCTCCCCAGCCTCAATGGCCCTATCATCTACGGCCTCCAGGGCGATGATAAGGTCTGAGGGCCCGGCCTTCCTGGCAGTTTCATCCAAGAGCCCAACCCGGTCCAGGAGTTCCCTGTTCAGGTCAGTCCCCATCACTACCACAACCTGGTGCATCCCGGGAACTCCGCTGGCTTCACGGGAAAGCCACATGAGAGTAACCGAGTCATAGTAGGTGTTCTTTCGTACGGTCACCTTAACCGGCAAAGCACATCCACCGCCTTATGATGCTGGACTGTCTTCCTCGCGTGACTTCCCGGCTGGTCGTCCGTATGGCACCCTGAGGGCAGGTTCAAAGGCGCTCCGCGCCTCCCGGATAATCCCTTCATACGCTGCGATGTTCCTGTCCTGCAGGTGGTCAAATACCATGGGGGCACGGGTGCCAGGGCTCACATACCTCATGGGATCAGGGTCCAGGCGTGCCACGATAATCTCCTCGGAGCCTCTGGCCTGCGCCAGTTTCTCGCCGGTAGGGCTTATGACCATGCTATGTCCAGCGTAGTAGTTCCCGGCACCGTCACGGCCCACCGCATTCACCGCCACCACGTAGACGTGATTGTCGTAGGCCCTGGCCGCGTTGGTCAAGTGCCAGATGTCATAGCTCCGGAGAAACGCGGACGGCCTGGCTAGCACCTCCGCGCCATCTATGGCCATGACCCTGGCCAGTTCAGGGAAGTCCCCGTCATAGCAGATCATCATCCCCAGCATGGCACAGGAGGTTTGGTATACCCTAGCGGTGTGACCAGGTGTCGTCCAACCTCCACCCTCTACCCGCTCTGTGGTGAAGGGGTGGGTCTTCCGGTAAACCCCAACCACTCCACTACCCGGGGTTATGAGGACTGCGGAGTTGTAGATGGTGGGCCGGTCACGCCCTCTTTCATAGACGGGCAGCACAACTATGGTATTAAGATCAGATGAAGCACGGCAGAATGCGTCTGTGACGTCTCCCGGTATGGGCTCGACTATGTCATAGAGGGCCTCTCTTGACATCCCCGGGTTGAAGGTGGTGGTGACACTCTCCGGAAACACGGCAATCTCGGCTCCGAACTCTCCTTGAGCCTTGGCCAGCCAGTCCAAAGCCTTGCGGACGTTCTGGCGCACGTCCCCAGGGATTGATGCAATCTGGATCCCACATACCGTGACTGCTTTCATGGGTACGCCTCCGTCCACTGCTGACTAGTGCCTGCACCAAGAATGGCGCCAAGTGCCATGAAACTTCCAGATGTATGGCCCACACAGGATAGCCTTTCAGCCGCTTGAGTCACATCCTCGGCTAGAAGAAGGGCCCTGATGAACCTGGCCAGGACCTCCGGTGGCATGCCTGAGGCGCACTGGGCCAGGAGGCTTATGGAGATGAGGTTGGTGTGGCGGTACGAGCTGGCCACGACATGGTACCGGAAGCGCAAAGCCCTCATGGAGCGAGAGGAGACAGCAAGGACAGCGGTGATCCCGGCGAGGGCATCGTCCCCTGCCGGGGTGAGGCCAGGACCTAACCCGAGGAGATTCAGTGCCCACTCGGAGGCGCCTGGGCGGTACCGGCTGAGCATCTCCAGGACCTCACCGGCGCCTGGAACTGCACACCCTGGCCACACCAGGTCCAGCGCCGCCTTGCCCGCCGCCACGATGCGTTGGCGCGATGCCGCCGGAGGGCCTACCAAGCCCCCAGCATCCCATACTGAGGCGCCGTCAAATGATACTACCCTGAGGTCTTCGTGGAACACCCCAGCACGGCTGAGAAAGAGGGGAGTCCCTTGCCTCCAGTCCAAGGCCTCAGGGTCCATGTCAAGGGTGGCCGACAGGGCGGAGTTGCCGTTGGAGTCAGAAGACAGGGAGACCACCGGCAGTCCCCTCACCTGGATGTACACGGCTCCCCGCACGGAAGCAATGACCGTTCCGGAGAGCCCATCCCCGGTCAGGCAACGCGCGAGCAATGAGCCGATCATCCTGGCCCTGATCAACGCCGCTTCCTCCCCAGTTACTGATGGGAATACGATTCTAGTTCAAGAATTGTCTGCCCTTTGTGGCAAACCCACGAAACGGAGGATGGCGGTTTGTGAGAAAACGGGAGTGCGTTGCCAGGGGCTAGGGGGAACGGCTCTTGACGGGCATTATAAAGGTGAGCCCTTCAGTGGCCCATCTATCTGGCGGGCAAGGCAGGCAAGGGGAAGGTCACCGGTCCAAACCCAGCCGGGAGACACGCAGGGCCACCTCCACCCTGAGGCGAGTCTCCCTGTCCTGAAGGTCAAGACCAGCTATTTCCTTGATCCTTTGCAGCCTGTAAAGGACTGTGTTGTTATGGACGAACATGCGCTTGGAGGTCAGCCGGATATTGCAGCAGCTATCCAGGTATACATTGATGGTCTCCACAAGGTCAGTCCCGTGCTTCTGATCGTACTCCTTCAGGACACCGATGATGTCCTTGGCAAACTGCCCCAGGTCTGCGCGCTCTATGAGGTAGAGGAGCCTGTACACCCCGAGTTGGCCATACCGGGTCAAGGGTGCCCCGTTCCCCATGTAGGCTCCGACCTCCAGCGCCATCACCGCCTCCAGGTACCTGGTGGACAATTCGCTAGGCTTTGAAGCGGGGTTGCCCATTCCGCCCTTGAGGTCGAAACCGAGCATACCCTTAAGCGTGCTAAGAATGGTTTCCCCCTCGCGTGGTCCCCCAGGCACCAGGACCACCACATGCTCCCCCTTCTCCCCGGCTATGGTATCGGAGAAGTGGAAGTTCAGGGTGCGCATGAGCCGCTCCCTCTTGCTTTCGGCTTCCCCGGCTGTACGCCCGCTTCGCGTCGCCAGGTCGGCGATGACCAACACGGCGAGGGCCCTGTCAAGATCCCAGCCTACGGACCGGCCGCGCACGATAGCCGCCTCATCCGAAGGGATCGACCCGGTCAGGACCTCGTGCAGGAACTCGTTCCGGTAGCGGCGTTCCACCTCGAACAGCGCCTTGTCGCTGACGATCCTGAGTGCCGCCACCGTGCTGAACCTCTCAATGGCAGCCATGTGGCTCCTCTTGAAGGGTGACCCCATTTGCCACGCAAGAATGTCCCCGTAGTACCTGTCCTCAACGATTATGGGCACCTTTACACTCTCCGGCGAACCTTTCGACTGTCTGAGGCTCTCCAGGGTAACCTGGTGCCCCTCAGGGCAAGCGAAGGCTAATGCCTCCCCATCGTGTCCGGTCACCAAGACGGGATTGGCCAGGAGTTCAGCTAGGGTGGTGGCTATGTCCCCCATCCCCCCGCCCTTGATCATTACCTCCATGAGGTGCTTGTGGACATCCTCCGCTCGGTGCAGGTAGTCCATCTGCCGGTGGATTATCTCGGTCATGATCGGGCCCAGTACATCAGAGAAACTCATCTCCAAAGGAATTTCTACCAGGGGGAAATTCAGTTCATTGGCCTGGGTGATCATCACGTCGGGTATGCGTTCAAGAAACCGCCGGGGCTTGATCCCCAGTCCTGCCAGGTTCCTGGCCACGAGGGCGGGGATCAACCGGCCCTGGGCATCAGGGTCATCCTTTATGGAGAAAGCCGCCGTGACGAGGAACTCCTCTTCCTTGACCCAGTTGACGATATCGGGTACTTCCATTACCTCGACGAAGCGAATCCTCCTGCCTAACCCTCCTTCGCCCGCGACAAGCCGCAAAGCGCGCAGGGGAGAGAGTTCCAAGGCTTCTCCTACCGTTAAGCCCAGCTCCTGCTCCATTTGGACACCCCCCTTTGGCATCGGAGTGGTGCTGCTGCACATTCATCCTTGGGACACCTCATTCCTTCACGGTGCCGCTGGCAGTCCGTTCCAGACAAGCTATAGGGCCAACCTGGCCAGGATGCAGGAGGTACATACCAAGTCAGACTCCCATCCGCTAGGGAGGGAGTCTCGTGACCCTTAGGCCTCACATGCCTGTGAACGACACCGTGTGGTTAACCCGCGGGGCCAACTCCACCCCCGGATGATCTGGCCTGCCCGGGGAGTCAGGCTCCCATTTTCTCGGCTGCCCGCCTCACAGCGGAGATTATGTCCTGGTAGCCCGTGCACCTGCACAGGTTGCCCACCAGGCCCTGGACTATCTCATCGTCGCTGGGATTGGGGTTTTCCTCCAGGAGTGCCTTTATCCTCATTATGAATCCTGGAGCGCAGAAGCCACACTGCGTCGCGCCCTCCTCCACAAAGGCCTCTTGGATGGGGTGGAGCTTGCCGTGCTTCATCATTCCCTCTACGGTCCAGATGTCGGCACCCTCCATCCTGTTGGCCAAGAGCAGGCACGAGTTGACAGCCTTCCCATTCCAGATTACGGTGCACGCGCCGCAGTCCCCCGTCCCACACCCTTCCTTTGTTCCCGTCAGGTGCAGCACGTCCCTGAGCACATCCAGCACGGTGATGCAGGGTTCAGCGGTAAACCGCCTTTTCCTGCCGTTGATGGCACAGCTAATGTCCCTTTTCACAGTTCCCCACCTCCAGCCATGGCCCAGGCTTCAACTATGGCCGCTTTTACGACAATTGGCGTTACCTTCCTCCGGTAGGCTGCGGACGACCTCACATCATCAATGTAAGATGCCTCCTCCTGGGCTGACTTGGCCGCAGCCTTCGCCAGTTCCAGGGAAAACAGGTTACCCTCCAGGATTGACTGGGCCTTCTTCGCCAGGAGGATGGTGGGCCCCACAGAACTCAGGGCTATCCTGGCTTTTTTCACCCGTTTCCCCTCGGGGATCATGAGCACCGCCACCCCCACTATGGCAATGTCCATTTCCCGCCTCAGCGTGTGTTTAACGTACTTCGTGCCGTAAAGTGAGGGAATGGCCGGGATCACCACCTCGGCCAGCATCTCCGAGGGCTCCATGACGGTCTTGCCAGGCCCAACAAAGAAGTCTTCGAGGTTGACCACCCGCTCACCGTTGGGCCCAGCAAGCCTCACCGAGGCGTCCAAGGCCATAAGCACACTGGCCAGGTTCCCCGAGGGAGATGCATTGCAGATGTTTCCGCCCACCGTGGCAAGTTCGGATGTCTGAGGCCCGCCTAGGTGCTTGGCGGCTTCCACAAGCAC
Organism: Bacillota bacterium; assembly: GCA_040754315.1. Classification (NCBI taxonomy): domain Bacteria; kingdom Bacillati; phylum Bacillota; species Bacillota bacterium. The sequence goes on along the minus strand of JBFMCS010000023.1, from coordinate 60,147 downwards.
CGGCAGTTCTCTGCGCAGCTCCGGGGACTTAGCCATCTGGCTTGCCGTCACTGTAGCCCCAATCCTGAATCCCCCAGCTCGCGAGCCTTGAATCTTATCCAGGGGAAGCCCGAGTATGTCCACCAGGATGCCGGGCTTCACCACTTCATCCTTCAACTTGACCACAAGGTCAGTGCCTCCTGCGATGATGGAAGCATCATGTCCATGCTTGGCAAGGATCTCTAGGACTTCTTCCACAGTCTGGGGTTCAAAGATTTCCTGTGCCAGTGGAGCCCTCATGACCGTCCCTCCTCCTCGATGGCGTCGAGTACCTTTTCCGGACTCAATGGTAGGTCGTAAATCCTGACCCCAAGCGCGTTGGCCACTGCATTTGCTATGGCTGCAGCGGGGCAGGCCATGGCGGGTTCGCCTACCCCCTTTGCTCCAAATGGGCCATCAGGATCGGGCTGTGTCTCTACGGGGATCGCGATGATTTCCTGCGGGCAGTCCCCGATGGTAGGCATCTTGTAGTCATGCATGTTGGCATTGAGAACCCTACCGTCACCGCTGATGATGGTCTCCTCGTATAGGGCTGAGCCTAGGCCCTGAACAGCCCCCCCAACGATCTGGGCCTTGACCATCTTGGGGTTGATTGCCTTGCCCACGTCGTTGGCGCTAATCAGCCGGAGCACCCTGATCTGTCCAGTCTCCGTGTCAACCTCTACCTCCGCTACCATCGCCGCGAACATCCAGAAGGCTGAGGGTTTTCGCCCCTGCCCAGTATGAGGGCACAGGAAAGTGCCATCCTCAACGGTGTAAACGCCATACCCCACCAGAGGCCCTTCGCTGAGACCACCCTCCTCGTTGTAGACCCCTAAGGCGACGGCGGAAAAAGGAAGCATCCTTCTGGGATCACTTAGGCAGTAGACACTCCCATCCCTGGTGCCAAGGTCCGATTCCGGTATGCAGAGCACCTTTGACGCTGACCTGAGTATCTTCCTCCGCAATTCTAGCCCGGCCCTTATCACTGAGTTGCCATTGAAGAATGTCTTGCTGCTGGCTGCGGTCTGCCAGCCGTAGCTAGTGTAGTTGGTGTTGACGGGGACAACGGAGATCCGGTCCAACCCTATACCCAGCACATCCGCGAGGATCTGAGACATAACAGTGTCGGAGCCCTGGCCTATATCAACGGCACTTGTTTCCAGGATCACGGTGCCATCCTCGTTGAGTTTCACAATGTCAGAGGTGGGAACGGTATGGACCGTGAACTTCTGCATGCAGGCTATGCCACGCCCTCGTTTCACCCGCTCGTTGCTCTCCATCTTTGTGGCCTTTTCCGCCACGATATTGATACAGTCCTTCAATGCACAGGACCTCAAGCGCTGGCCGGTAGCGTTCAGGCTTCCCTTCTCCAAGGCGTTAACGAGCCGGAACTCTATGGGATCCATGCCAATCCTACCCGCGATAATATCCATGTCTTGCTCGTAGCAGAAGGTGGTCTCCGAGCAGCCGAACCCCCGGTAGGCTGTGGCCACCAGCTTGTTGGTATACACTGCATAGGAGTCGATCCACACATTCGGAATATCGTACGGACCCGCCGACATGTACCCGGCACTCCTGGCCACCGAGACCTCGTAGTCGGCGTAGGCTCCAGCGTCCCAGTAAAGGGTAACCTTGCGTGCAATGATCCTACCTTCCTTGTTCACACCTGTCTTGTAGTAACCGATGAGCGCCGACCGCGTGTAGACGGTCTCCCACTCTTCCTTCCTAGACATCACGAGCTTGACCGGTCTGTAACCACACTTCTGTGCCAGAGCCGCTGCCCTAATCTCGATATTCCCCGATATCTTGGCCCCAAAGCCGCCTCCTACTGCGGTCTGGATTACCGCAACACGGTTCATGGGGATACCCATGGCACTGGAGAGCATCTCCCTAAGAAGAAAAGGGCCCTGGGTAGTTGAGTAGACGGTCAGGCAGCCATCGGGGTCATACTTGCAGACACAGGCATGAGTCTCAATGGTCCCGTGGTAGATAGGTGGAACTGAGATCCTACTTTCGACGATGAAATCTGCTTCTCCGAAGGCCTTGTCCACATCGCCCTTCCTTAGCCTTAGGTGGTTTGGAACGTTCGTGCCCTTCGTGAAATTGAAGAAGCCGGGGTAACCCTTGTACGTATGCATCTCCGGATGGAGAATGATGTCTCGAGACCCAAAGGCCTCCTCTGGATTAAGTATGTGGGGTAGCACTTCGTAGGTGATCTTCACTCGCTGGGCGGCCCTCTCCGCCGCTGCCTGGGTCTCGGCAGCCACCGCGCCAATTGGGTCGCCCACATATCTGGGGTGAGAGGTAAATGCTGTCTGATCATGGACATAAGTGCCAAAGTGCAATTCGGGAAAGTCCTTATAGGTCACAATGGCCACGACGCCTTCTACTTCAAGAGCTTCGCTGGTGTCGATGTCCGTAACGATGGCATGAGCATGTTCGCTGCGTATCATGGCTGCATAAAGCTGACCGGCCAGGTGCACGTCTGCCGCATAGGTCATGGCACCTGTTACCTTGTTCACTGCCCTAACATCTAACACGTCCGCACCTACATACGTGCCGCCACTCATGGCAAAACCTCCCTAGAATGGAGTAGACCCAGTCAGAAGTCAACGACCAAAATGGTCCGAAACTTCTGATAGCACTTCGTTGGGCCCGTTTTACTCTCCTTTGGGTAAGCACCACAAAACGCGGGGCCTGGTTTTGGGTCTTCTCCATAGACCGCTCAGGTCCCCTTGGTTCTAGAAGAAAAATCCCCTGTAAACTTATCGATTTCAAGAGCGGGCAGCTGAGCCCCCCCGCGAGGGGGCTGAAGGAAAGGCCCATACAGAGTGGAACCATATCGTCAATGTAGAATCCTACACGGGGGAGGGGGGCCGGATGTCTGAGAAGGATCCGCGTTACACCAAGAGAGTCAAAATCGTGTTCTACGGGGCCCCTGAGGTAGCTAGCGCGCTGGGAGGATCAACCGTAGACCTTTTGGTGGAGGGGGACACCCTATCTGATCTCTTCAGTACCATTCGCGCAACCTACGGCATCGAGCTGGGAAATGCGCTCAATCTGCACGTGATCAGGAATGGGAGGAGCCTCATGCAAGTAGACCTTGCCTGCGCATTGGAGGACCGAGACATCTACACCTTCATAGTCCCTGTAGCCATTGCAGGTGGGTGAACCTAGATCACATGTCATGCCTGGTCTACCTAGTCCTAGAATCCGGTGATTTAACGGATGCTCTGCATAGCCGATCCTCTAGAGGCACCCCGGGGTCAAATAAGGAAAGCCTCGCGTCTCTTCTCCAGAGAGGTTGGACGACTTGCCCGATCTGTACTGGTCTAATTCCTATCATGCCTCGGCCCAGTGCCCCGCCATGTAGAAATCCTCCAGTCCAGGAAGGGTTCGGCTCAACCCATTAATCATCACACCCAGGGCGTTCCTGGAAGGACTCCATGGCTAGGAACCCTGGAAGTTCCCGGTGAAACACTCAACGCTAAGCGGGGTGGCCACATCCCTGAACTCGATCCGGGAGGCGATACCCGGAAAACCCCTTGTCTAGCAGAGCCCCGGAACCCTCAAGGGGCCCATGATGGCCACACCGTCAGGACACCCAGGCCTGTGTCCCACGTACTCCCTGGTGATACGCTGCCCCTTTTGGAAGGGCATGTATCCCAGGGCAAGGCGCGCCATCGCCCTCGATACCCCTGGGACTAGCCCAAGGCCCCCCCGGCACTCGCTGGAACTCCCGATCAAGGGGACACTTTAGCCTGGGTGGCTATGAACTCCAGGGAGAGCCCGTCGCAACCGGAGGAGCCACCGCCCATCACGTTCCTCTCCAGTACGGGATGGCTGTTCTCCAGGACTAGTACCTGGCCCTTCCTAGGGGAAACCGGCACTCCCCCGAAGACCCCGCCTAGATCTCTACACCAGCATCCCACGCATACCACCAGCGCATCACAGGGAAGGACCATATCCCCGCAGACAGCCCCGGACACCCTTCCCCCCGGGTCTCATAGCCCGTGAGGGAGATGCCCATGAATACCCGGGCGCCCGAGGCCTTCAGAAAGCCCTGCACCAGGCGAAAAGGTTCACCGTCCCCTCTACGCCTTCCGGCAGGACCAGCCCCATTCTTACCCCAGGGGACACCCTGGGCTCCAGGTGGAGGACCTCTGGCGCCCCTAGGAGCCTGCCCTCCACCCCGGCCTGGCGGCAGTCCATGAACATCTCTTCCAGGACCCGGTCCTCTTCGGGACTCAGGGAGAGGGACAGCAATCCCCGGAGTTACACTCTACATCGCAGCCAAGTTACTCGGCCAGTCCCTCTGAGCCTGAGCCCCTCTGCCGCCCAATCCACCACCGTGCGAGGCTTTCCCTGGAGGCTAATGCCCCCATGGGCGCAACCCGTGGCCCCGGCAGCAGCTGCCCTTCGTTCGATAACCGCAACCCTGAGCCCTCTCTGGGAAAGGTAGTATGCCGTGGTAGAACCCACGACACCAGCACCCGCGATGGCCACCTCAAACCCGTCCCCGACACCACCTCACAAGCCTTCGCAACCCCGGGCACCGCGGGCGGCAGCAGGCCTACAACCCACACCCCTAGCGGTGGGCAAAGTTTCTCTCCTAGCGTACACCCTAGCGGCTACCAAAGCCAGATCAACCTTGGGGAGAGAAACCGTGTGTGAAGGCAGCTGTGTGCCTGGCGTTTCCCGCGCTGCCTGGCACTTTCTCTCGCCAGAGGGCAGGATGCTAAGACAGTCTCGCCTACTTGCCGGGAAGCGTGATCTTGTTACACCCAAAGGTTCTAGAGCCTCCCGTAGAAAGCCCCTTACTGTCCCCTCCCTCAGGGAAGACACCTCCATCCCGCTGGCCACTTGCTGTGGCACACCCAGCAGGCCCACTTGATTCCCTGTCCCACCCCATTATCCTGAGAGCCGGTTCTCCTACCTGGGCCAAGAACCCTTGGAGCCTGTTGCGTTGAGGGCATCGACAAGGTAGGATTAGGGAAGGGGCAGTCACGGGTACACCCCTGTATTGCCCGTGCCCATTGCCAGCCTGAGGAGAAAGCCCAGGCACACTGAGGCTAGAAGGAGGATGACAGAGTGGATGTAATAGAGGCCATCACTAAAAGGAGGAGTGTCCGGAGTTTCCAGCCCCGGGACATACCTGGGAATGTAGCGGACAAACTCCTAGAGTGCGCCATCCTGGCCCCGTCAGGGGGTAACAGGCAGCCCTGGTTCTTCTACGTGGTGTATGATGCTCCAGCCAAGCAAAGACTGGTGGACGCCGCTTACGGCCAGTCCTTCGTGGCCCAGGCCCCGCTGGTAATAGTGGTGTGCGCGGACCCCGCCCGCTCAGGGGCTCGCTACGGAGTGAGGGGCTCGTCCCTCTACTCCATACAGGATACGGCTGCAGCTGTCCAGAACATGCTGCTGGCCGCCACCTCCATGGGTTACGGCACCTGCTGGATCGGAGCCTTTGACGAGCATAAGGTGGCTGAGGTGATTGCCTGCCCTGAGGACCTTAGGCCTGTAGCCATGGTCCTGGTGGGATACGCCGCCGAGGAACCCAAGACCCCCAAGAGGAGGGGCATCTCCGAGGTGGCCAAGACCATCTGAAGGGAATGAGGGCTTTGGCTAGTCCTGTTTCTCCTGAGGCTCTCCTTCGCCTGGAGCGGTTTATCGATGTTTCCAGGGGTAGTGCCCCGGCTGACCTTCTGCTCGTGAACACCGTGATGGTGAATGTGTTCTCCGGGGAGACCGAGAGGACCAACATCGCCATTGTCGATGGAATGGTGGCCGGCACTGGACCGCAGTACCGGGAGGCCAGGGAGGTGTGGGACCTCTGCGGCCTCTACTCCATCCCGGGCTTAATTGACGCCCACGTCCACATCGAGAGCTCCATGGTGTCTGTGGACCAGTATGCCAGGGCTGTCATCCCAAGAGGAACCACAGCCATAGTAGCCGACCCCCACGAGATAGCCAACGTCCTGGGAAGTGCCGGCATTCGCTACATCCTGGACTCCAGCGAGAACCTTCCCCTTGATGTCTTCGTCTTGGTACCCTCGGCTGTCCCCGCCACCCACTTGGAGACAGCGGGGGCCTCCATAGGCCCCTCCGAGGTGCAGAACCTCCTGTCGCTCCCCCGGGTGCTGGGCCTAGCCGAGCTGATGAACTTCCCCGGGGTCCTCATGAAGGACCCTGCGGTGCTCCAGAAGGTGCTCCTGGCTCGTGGAGCGGGCAAGACTGTAGACGGGCACGCGCCCCTCCTGTCGGGGATGGAGCTCAACGCCTACCTGGGTGTGGGCGTAGCCACCGACCACGAGTGCACCCAGCTGGACGAGGCCCAGGAGAAGCTCCGGGCGGGGGCTAGCATCATCATCCGTGAGGGATCCGCTGCAAGAAACCTGGAGGGCCTCCTCCCCCTAATCACCCATGGCAACTACCACCGGGTCATGCTGGGGACTGACGACCGTCACCCCGAGGATCTCCTCCAGGACGGGCACATGGACCACGTGCTCAGGAGGGCTGTCTCCCTGGGTCTGGACCCTCTCAGGGCCATACAGTTGTCCACATTCAATACAGCCCGGCACTACGGGCTTGGGCGGCGGGGCGCCATAGCCCCTGGGTACGCGGCGGACATAGCCATAGTCAGTGACCTTGCTGCCTTCGAGGTCAAGAAGGTGCTCAAGAACGGTGTGGCGGTGGCGGAGGGAGGGGAACTCCTGGAAGCCCCGCGGGCCCTGCCGCCCCCCGTTTCCAGCACGCTGAGGCTCAAGGACTTCAGCCCGGAGAGGCTGGCCATCCCCCATCGAGGGGGTGAGGTCAGGGTGATCCAGGCCCTTCCGGGCCAGATCATCACAGGACAGTCCCGGGTTACGCCCCTGGCCAGGAATGGCCTGATCCTTGCGGATCCGGCCCGGGATATCCTGAAGCTCGCCGTGGTTGAGCGCCACAGGGGCACCGGCAACGTGGGCACCGCCCTGGTTAGGGGATTCGGGCTGAAGAGGGGCGCGCTGGCCTCCTCCTACGCCCATGACTCCCACAACATTATAGTAGTGGGCTGCGATGACACCGGCATGGCCACTGCCGTCAGGGCCCTGGAGGAAATGGGCGGCGGCCTTGCCGCGGTTGAGGGTGCCGAGGTGAAGGCGCGCCTCCCCCTGCCCATCGCGGGAATGCTCTCCGACAAGGGCATAGCCGAGGTCACCGGGGCGCTCAGGGCACTGCACGCCGTCGCCAGGGACCTGGGATGCACCCTTCCCGGGCCCTTCGGCACCCTGTCATTCCTTGCCCTGCCTGTGATACCCGAGCTGAAACTCACCGACAAGGGCCTGGTGGACGTGGGGAGTTTCCAGCTGGTGGGGCTAGAGGCGTGATTCAGGGCTTGGGCCTCTCAGGAGCCCTTACCTCCACTTCCAGCCTGACCCTGATGATGTCAGGGTTGGCTGGGTTCTCGGAAGACCTGAGAGGGTAGAATGAGGCCTGCAGTGCGTAGACGCCCGGTTTGATGCCGGGCGTTGATGATAGGTCCCACACCAGGCGCTGGATCAGGGCAGAACTAGCGGGGAGCCTCTCAAATGTGACCGCGGGCAGGCGGAGCGGGGAAAGCCCCTCCTCCTCCAGGAAGACCCGGGACGTGCCCACCTCAGCCCAAACGTAGATGGCAGGGTCCCCCACCCTCCACTTGGTGTAGGCAACGCTGGTGTCCCCCTTGTTCTCGGCCCCGGCAACCACCGCCACCTTCTCGTCCTGGCGGTACCAGGTCCTGTCGGTGTAGATGACCAGGGTGATGCCGTCATCTGCGGACTCCCGGGCGGAGGCCCCGGCGATCCTGGGCACCCTGACCGCCTCCATGAACCCGTACCGTTCCAGGGCCCTGTGAAGGAAGACCAGCCCCTCTGCCACCGTCACCATCCTCCCGGGCAGGAACCGCCCGTCAGGATAGCCTGTTATCAGACCGTCCCTGGTGGCCTGGGCTAGGAGCCCGCGATACTCCGGGGAGATGTCTTGCCAGTCAGTGAAGACCCTCTCATCACCCTCGGTCACAGACTCCGTATCCACGACTCCGTAGAGGCCGAATACCCTCATCAAGCCTCCGAAGGCCTGCCCCCGGGAAACCACACTACTGGTAGTGGTCTCTAGGCCCATTGTCCACTGGGCAACGGAGTGCCTCAGGCTCCCCTTCATACCGTCGCTCTCGGGAACCAGGCCCAGCACCCTTGAGACTATTGCGTTCCACTCAACAGGGTTCAAGGCGCTGTTGAGGTCCCGGAATCCCCCAGGCGGCAGCGCTCCCAAGGCGGCAACGAACTCCACGGAGGGGTCGGCCCAGTGGCCTCTCTGGGGGGAAGCTGCCACTGGGCTTGACAGGAGCAGAATAAACACCATAAACAGAGGAGCGATTCTCTTCACCTGACCCGGGCCCCCGCAACGAAGGTGTTTCAGGGTAGTATTCTTTGCCTGCTAGATATCTCCTTTTCTGAAGAAAGCTACAGAAAGGTCACACAGGCTTGGTTCGGGTAGGCGTCTCCGGGCCCTGTAGCCTCTCCCGGAGGAGGGTGTTACGCTCCTCTACACGGTTGTTCCTCACTGCTATGGCCAGGGCCTTCTTGGTACCCGCCAGGACCACCAGGCTCCTCGCCCGGGTGAGCGCCGTGTAAAGGAGGTTTCGCTGGAGCATCATGTAGTGCTGGGTGGTCACGGGCACTATCACTACGGGGTATTCGCTCCCCTGGCTCTTGTGGACGGATATGGCGTAGGATACCACCAGCTCATCGATCTCGGCCCGGTCATAGGTGACCCTGCGGTCCGGGTAGGCCACGGTTACCCGGCCTTGGCCGGTGTCAATGGCCGCCACCACCCCGCTGTCGCCGTTGAACACATCCTTCTCGTAGTTGTTACATACCTGCATGACCTTGTCCCCCAGCCTCAGTATTGAGGCACCCAGGCGCATCTCGGGCTTTCCACGGGCAGCTGGGTTCAATCGCTCCTGAAGTCGCCTGTTGAGCTCCTCAACACCGGCAGCGCCCCGCCTCATGGGCGCGAGAACCTGCACGTCCCTGACAGGGTGCCACTTCCCGAACGCTGGGACCCTCCGCGCGCACAGGTCCACGATGACATCCCCCAGGGCGTCGGGGTCGTCCTCCTCAACGAAGAAGAAGTCCTTCCCCGGGGCATTAAGGCGGGGAAACTCCCCCGCGTTCACCCTGTGGGCGTTCATCACGATCATGCTCTCCGATGCCTGCCGGAAGATATGGGACAAGGCAATCACAGGGAACGCGCCCGATGCCATGACATCCCTGAGGAAGTTGCCGGCACCCACGGAGGGGAGCTGGTCTGCGTCCCCCACCAGCACCAGCCTGGCTCCAGGCCTTATGGCCTTCACCAGGCTGTGGGCCAGGAGCACGTCCACCATGGAGGCCTCGTCCACTATCACAGCCTCCGCCTCCAGGCGGCTTTCCTCGTTCCTTAAGAAGCGCCCCCCCTCCACCGGGGACACACGGTACTCCAGGAGCCTGTGGATGGTCTTGGCCCCCTCGCCCGTGACCTCGGAGAGGCGTTTCGCCGCCCTGCCTGTGGGCGCGGCCAGAGCCACGGGCATGCGCCGGCGGGCAAGCAGTGCCACCAGCGCCCTGAGCACCGTTGTCTTGCCGGTGCCAGGGCCGCCGGTCAGCACAGTCACATTTGCCCCGGCCACAGCCCCCAGTGCTCTCACCTGGCTCTCGTGGAGATCCAGGTCCAGCTGGGACTGCACATGAACTATGTCTTCCGCCCATCCCTCCAGGCTTGTGGCCCTGGCCTCCCTGAGCCTTTTCAGTGCCGATGCCACCCCTGTCTCCGCCCTGTAGGAGGCGGAAAGGTATACAGGGTTGGGATCCCCCGGCTCCAGGACCACCCGGCCCCTGGCCTCGAGTGCCGCCAGGGCCGCCTGGAGGCCCTCCGGCAGCGCCTGGGTGACCCCTGCCGCTGTCTCCAGGAGGGACTCCCTGGGAAGGTATACGTGGCCCTCCTGGGAGGCCTCGCTTAACACGTAAAGGAGCGCCGCAGACAGGCGGGAGGGCGCCTCCGGGCCTATTCCCAGGCTCTGCGCTATCCGGTCGGCAGTCCTGAAGCCAATCCCGGTAACCTCATCGGCGAGGCGGTAAGGGTCCTCCCTCACCATGTCAGCAGCCTTTTCCCGGTACTTCCGGAATATCCTCATGGCTAGGGCCGGGCTAATGTCGTGCTCCTGCAGCAACACCATGGTGCCCTCTATGGCCTTGCGTTCCAGGGTATCCTGCTGGAAGCACTGGGCCCTCTTGGGTCCGATGCCCTTCAAGGCCGCCACCCTGCCGGGTTCCTCTTGCACCACCCTGAGGGCATCCTGGCCGAACTCCTCCACCAGTCTCTGGGCAGTGCGCGGCCCGAGGCCCTTTATGAAGCCGGAGCCCAGGTAGCGCTCGATCCCCTTCTTGGAGGGCGGGGCCAGCCGCTCCAGACGCTCCACCTTGAGCTGCCAGCCATAGGACTTGTGCCTCACCCACTCCCCCTCGAGGCGGAGTTCTTCCCCCACGGACACCCCGGGCAGGGTGCCTACAACGGTGATGACGTCCTGGCGTTCCCGTACCTTGAAGCGGGCCACCAAGTAGCAGGAATCCTCGTTCTTAAAGGTAATTCTTTCCAGAGTCCCCTCGACAATAGCCATGGAAAACCACCCTTCCTCGAGGCGGCCGTGACGGAAAATGCCGGGCATGGCCCCGGAATCCTCAGGTTAAACTAGTAGCGGCCGAAAGGAGGTGCGCCCTTGACGGTCCACTCTAAGCTAAAGCAATGCCTCAACAGCATAGAAAGTGCTAGGACCAGCCTGGAGGGTTTCGCCCAGGATACACAGGACCCCCAGGCCAAGCAGATGTTCACGCAGTGTGCCAGCAAGATGTTTGACGCCTCCGAGCAAATCCGGAACAGGCTCAGGTTCATCGAGGAAGAGGAGCCACAGTTCAGAAGTGAGCAGTAAAACCTCAGGCTGGGGGGCCGCAGCCCCTCAGCCTGTGACCGGGTTTCTCAATACCAGCACCCTGTCCACCCTGGTTGCCCGCCCCCTTGTGCTCCCCCAGATCTTCGTCACCTTCCTGCCGTCGCTCACCGAATCCACTATGGTACAAGCCTTCTCAAAGCCCGCAGGCCTGGCGCACTCCTCCCACACGTGCTCTGCCAGCACTATCCTGCTCCCCGCCTTCTCCACGTCACCTATGACAAAGGCAGCCATGCCTCCCTTGGCCAGCACCCTCCGGACCGACTCCATGGTCTCCCTCATGAATATCAGGTAGTCCTCCAGCCTGTGCCCGTCATCCAGGAGACTGTCCACCATCTGGTCCAGCCGGCGGTTACTCTCACTGGTAGTGTCATCCAGAAACCATAACCTTATCCAGTTATACAGCCCATACTTTATCACCTTCAGGTAGGGGGGTGAAGTCACGACAAGTCTCACACTCCGGCCCAGGGAGTTGAGGGTGGCATCGAGGTTTTCCCCTAGCCTCCTGGCGTCACCCTGGACGGAATAGCCCCGAGCAGCCAGGGGAGGTCCCTCAAAGAGCCGCTCGAGCCGCTGCCTGAGACACTGGAACACATCCCTAAGGGGAAGCACAAGATGCCGTTCCTCGCAGTACTTCAGCACATAGCGCGGGCTCATGCTGAAGGTGTTGGGCATGGGAAGGCTCAGGTAGGGCCTCCTGTGCCCATGCATTATTCCCAGGGTCACCGCCCTTATGAAGCAGTCCTCCCGGGAGTGCCCAAGGGCGCCCTTAAGGTATGCCAGCTGCCTCAGGGTCTCGGGGTGGAAGAAGATCCAGATGGGATGGTGGTGCTCCCTGGTATAACCGGAAGGCCCGGAGGCGTGGTAGTATCCCTCATCCTGGTAGTAGGGCAACTTGAGTGTGGTGTCACCAGAGTAGGCCCCCCGGAGGAACCTAGAGGCATCCAGCATGCGCTGCCTGGTCTCCTGGCGGGGGTCTTTCTCCCACTCCTTTTCCAGGCGCCTGTATTCCTCCAGCGGCTCCTGGGGCGGCTGCGGGTACAGGTCCTCCAGTTGGGAAACCCGGCGCAGCGTATCCTCAAGCCCAGGAGGATCTACCTTGGCCTTGGTGAGCACATGGGCCATGGGGTTAAGGTCGTTTCCCACGCCAACCCTGCCCTGGAGGCAGGCCTCCAGGGGTGTCGTACCCCGCCCGGAGAAGGGATCTAGCACGACATCCCCCGGGTCCGTGAGATGTTCCACGAAGTACCGGGGGATGCCCGGGGGAAACATCGCCATGTAACTACACATGGAGTGGAAGGGATGATCGCCAATTTCCCTTCCCTTCCACTCGTTGGTAAGGTCCATTCTCATCCCTCCACGGCGCTAATTTCTCTGGAAGGCCGTGGATTCCTCCAGCGGGGTAACCTCAGTCAGTGTGGGCCACGGTGACCTCCTGGCCCTCTGGCAAGTCCTCGTCGAGGTAGACGTGAATCCCCTGAGCCACCTCCCTGTCCAGTGCCAGCTCTGTGTTGCCAGCCCGTAGCACACAGCAGGGGGAGCGCCTCCTTACTGAAAGGCGCGTGCCAGGCAGGAGCCCAAGGGCCAGCATCTTCCTGAGGCCCTTGTTGCCGAAGTCCAGCCGGGACACCACCCCGCTTGACCCGGGGCCGAGGTCAGAGAGTCTTACCTCGCCCCGGCCCCGGGGGGAGGCTGGGTTCTCATAGCCGCAGCTCGGGCACTTTACCTTCCCACACACCACCGCTACGGGGCACCCGCGGCAGCCCGTCCTCTCCCCGCCAGGGAATGTTAGACCGCACATGCCGCACCTCATCAGAACGTCACCCCCAGGAACTCGAAGATGGTGTTGAATGCCCACCCTGCCACGAAGGCGAAGACGAATATGAAGGTAGTCAGAGCCAGGGCAACCCTGGCACCGCGTTCCTTGAACATGATGGCCATCTGGGCCACGCAGGGCACGAACAGCGTCAGGGTTATGGCGGACACAGTGAGCTGCCTGCCTGAGAGGAACCCTGCCTTTCCCATATCGTAAAGCCCCGCGGCCCCGTAGTCCCGGCGGAAGAACCCCATGATGAACACCTCGCTGGCCTCGGCAGGGAGCCCGAGGAGCGCCACTACCGGTTCCAGCCCGCTGATGACCCCGCCAAAGACCCCGGTGATGTCCCCCAGCCACAGCAGCACGCTAGCCAGGATGAAGAACGGGATGACCTCAAGGAAGTACCAGTACACCCGGGCCCAGGTCTTCCAGAAGAGGTTCCTGATGAGCGGCACCCGCATCGGCGGGAGCTCCATGTAGAACACCGGGCGCTCACCCGGCAGCACCTGGGCCGCCAGGTAGCCCACGAGAATGAACACCCCCAGCACCGCCAGGGCCCACGTGGTCACTGCTGTGGGGTAGCCAGACAGGACCCCCAGTATGACCCCGAGCTGGGCGGAGCATGGTATGGCAAGGGCCAGGAGAAGCGTGGCTATTATCCTCTCCCTCCGGGTCTCCAGGGTCCTGCTCACCACGGTAGCCATGGTGTCACAACCGAAGCCTAGCGTCATAGGGATTACTGCCCTTCCGTTTAGCCCCACAACCCTGAAGACCCTGTCCACCAGCAGGGCCATCCTGGGCATGTAACCGCTGTCCTCGATTACAGCCAGGACCAGGAAGAAGGCGGCCACAACTGGAAGGATGATGGCCACGCTGTACCTTAGGCCCATGGTGAAGATACCAAACTCGCCAACCAGGAGGTCTGCCAGGGCTGGCCAGGGAATGACGCGCTGGAAGAGATCAGTGAAGAAGGGGTTTAGGAAACCCTCAAACACCTCCTCCTCGATGTAGTTCACCACCGTGCCGGCGCCGAAGCCCCCCACGAACCTGTACAGGCCAAAGTAGAGTATGAGGCCGAGGATGGGGATACCCGTGAGGGGGTTCTCACAAGCCCTTCCTACCAGGTCCCTGGCCTCCCTGGAGGCATGGGTGGATACCGCCTGGAGCACGATGCGGTCGGCCAGGGCCTTTCGCGCCATGGCCACACGGTACTCAACGGGCTCTGGAGATGCGTCCCTCACCCGGTCCACCACGGCCGCGATCTTCTCAGGCTCTTCCTCCTGGGACACCCATTCCAGGGCCTCCTCGTCCCCCTGCAGGAGAAGCAGGGCTACGCCCCTGCGGCCAAGGCCATAGTCCCTTTTCAGGAGCCCCTCCAGTTCCCCTATCGCTGCTTCCAGGTCTGGGTCATACCGCCCACCCATTCGCGAAGCCTCCTTCTTAACACATCCAGGCCTCCGTCCCTGACCGCGGAGGTCAAGACCACCGGAACACCAAGGAGGTCCTCCAGCCTGGCCCCGTCGATGGCTAGCCCCATCTCCCTGGCCTCATCCTCCATGTTGGCCACCAGGAGAACCTTGAAGCCGGCCTCCATTAGCTGGAGCGTCAGGGGAAGCCCCCTGGCCAAGTCCTTTGCGTCGGCCACGTGAAGCACGAGGTCGGGCGGGTCTGACAGCAGGAGCCTCCGGGCCACCCTCTCCTCTTCAGTCACAGGCAGCAGGGAGTACATGCCAGGGGTATCCACAACATGCAGGTCCTTCCCCCCCAGCCTCAGTCTCCCCCGGGATACCTCCACAGTTGTGCCGGGGTAGTTCGATACCGCGGCGTGACTCCCGGTGAGGACGTTGAACACAACGCTCTTGCCTACGTTTGGGGTTCCTACCAGCGCTATCTTGAGAGTTTGAGAAGTATTCTCATTAAAGGGCTTCATGAAAACCCCTCCCCGGAGTTATTGAGAACGGTTCTCAGTAATATGATAACCCCTGTGACTCCTCAAGTCAATAGTAGTTAGGAATCACGCATATAGGAATCGCCTGTAAGATATCGTCCACCGGGGATGCGGGAACCCTTAACCGTTCACGGCCACGGTATTCACCAGGACTCGTTCTTTCAAACGGGGGGCAAGAGAACAAGACTTGGCGGGGTCAGGGCTTCCCCCGGGCCTTCTCCCGCTGTTCCCGGCACCTGCGGCAGTAGCCGTAGAGCTTCAGGTGGTGGTCTGTTACGGTAAAACCGTTCTTGGCCTCCACCATCTCCTCAAGCCGCTGCAGCAAATCCGCATTGACCTCGCTTATGGTCCCGCACTCGATACACACCAGGTGATGGTGTTGATGCTCCTCCTGCCGGGCCAATTCGTAGCGTGCCCTGCCGTCACCAAAGTCGAGGCGGTGGGCAATGGCAGCGTCCACCAGCAGTTCCAGAGTCCTGTACACCGTGGCCAGCCCAAGCCCGGGGCTACCCTTCTTCACCAGATCGTGGATCTCCTCGGCGCTGAGGTGCTTTCCAGCGTTCACCTGGAGCACCCCCAGGATGGCCCGCCGCTGGGGCGTAAGTCTCAAGACCATGGCCTCGAACTCTTTGACTGGCTGTTCCATGATTGATCCGCCCTCTTTCGCAAAAAACTCAGGAAAACCTCCCGGGCCTAGAAGGAGTCCTGCTCAAGTTCCCTTCGCAGGAGGGGCTCAAGACCCCGGGCAATCCTGGCCGTGGCCAGTCCAAAGCCCTCCTGGTGCAGGCTGGTGATGAACTCCCCGTGAGTCCTCCCCCGCCGGTACTTGGGTTCTCGCGGCGGGTGTAGGAGCAACTCTGAGACAAGGCCAAGGTCCGGTGAGACCAGCAGCGAAGCACCGTACAAGGCCTCTCGCTGGCTAAGGTAGAGGCAGGAACCTAGGATCTTCCTATCCCCCAGGGCGATGTCCCCGTCCCTTAGGGCCAGGCCAGTTACGCCCAGGCCCTCCAGCCCCGACAATAGAAGGCGCGTCATGTGCCTTGCCCAGTCCAGAGGCCAGGCGGGCGGGGCTCCCTTCCTGGTGTAGCCCAGCACCAGCACCCCTGGGCCCACCACCACGCTGCAGCCACCCCCACGCCTCCGGCTCACCGGTACACCGCGCTCCAGGGTCCCGGGGACCACCTCATCCTGGAGGGAACTGCACCTTCCCAGAACCACCTCGACCTCCGTGGGTTCGTACAAGACGATCTCCCCCCTGGGAGTCCGGCTCAGGGAGTGGATGATGCCGCAGGGTGAGAACTCGCTGATCTGCTGGTCCTTCTTTAGTGCCACCTGATCACCACCTGCCATGAACAGTGCCGCGGCCTCAGGGCTTGCCAGGGCTCCCCGATGTTTTCGTGTGCCACCCCTAGTTATCCTGCCACAACCCCTGCCAAGACTTTCGCCGCCAGGCTACTCTCCCCGGGTACCGGACAAGCACGAAAAGCCCGGGGATAAGTAATATGGTGTGAGAAAACAAGAGGCCAGGGGGTGCTTACATGAGGGGAACAGGTTCCGTAAAGCGAGTCTTCCCGGGAGGCAACACGTCCCAGGGTTTCTACTCTTTCTATGACTACATCATCACACCCGACGCCACCCGGATCTTCATCCTCAAGGGCGGGCCGGGTGTGGGAAAGTCTACCCTGATCCGGCGAATAGGCGAAGCCATGGTGCAGAGGGGCTATGACATCGAGTTCCATCACTGCTCCTCGGACAACAAGTCACTGGACGGGGTCGTGATACCGGACATAGGTGTGGCGCTCATCGACGGCACAGCCCCTCACATAGTAGACCCCAAGAACCCCGGCTGTGTGGGGGAGATACTCCACCTGGGGGACTTCTGGGACGAGGACGGCATCAGGGCCCACAAGAAGGAGATCCTGGACCTGAGCTTTGAGGTCTCTAGCCTCTTCCAGCGGGCCTATCGTTTCCTGAAGGCAGCCAAGTCGGTATACGATGATTGGGAGGCATGCAACCTGGAGGCCATGCTCTTCGGGCGGGCCAACCGCAAGACTGCCCTGATCATCGATGAACTGCTGGGCTCCCGGCCCGTGGCGCTCCAGGTGGGCAGGGACCGGCACCTCTTTGCCAGCGCCATAACCCCAGGCGGGCTTGTGAACTACCTGGAGACGATAGTCGGCCCCTGCCCCAAGAGATACGTTATCGATGGGCGCCCTGGCACTGGCAAGTCCACCCTCCTCAGGAAGGTGGCTGGGGCCGCCATGGAGAGAGGCCTTGACGTGGAGATGTATCACTGCCCCCTTAACCCTGAGCGAGTTGAGCACGTTGTCATACCCAGGCTAGGGGTGGCGCTTACCAAGTCGATAGAGCCCCACGTATATGAGGGGAAACCCGGAGATGAGCGGCATGACATGAATGAGTGTCTCAACCTGCGGATCCTTGAGAAGTACCAGGGCATAGTCCAGGAGAACGCCGAGGTCTTCGAAGACCTCTTCCAGCGGGCCATCCGCTTCATAGGGGCGGCCAAGGCCATGCACGACCTGATGGAGACATACTACGTACCCCACATGGACTTCAACGGCATCCACAACCTGGGGGAGAACATCCTGAAGAGGGTTCTAAGATACGCCGGGGAACACTCCGTGAAGATCGGGTGACAATCGGGTAGGAGGGGGCGGCTAACCCCCGTCCCCCCACCACCCGGCATGTGGGTCCGCAGCGGGCGGTTCAGCGCTGTTTCGACGTTCAACTCGTCACGAAACGTACTGTTCCGCAGTCCACAGAGTCACTTAGCGTCGCCGTGGTTCGAGTACTCCCAAGCGCTCTTTCAAACCCGACTGGAGCACGTGGGAAAAGTTGATGCGTTTCTCTTCCGCCAGGTCATTGAGCCATTTGGGCAGGGTAAGAGTCTTGTTCACGGATTTGTTAGCCATTCGCTCCCTGATAAGTGGCATTATTGCCTGGACAAGTGTAACGAAACCTCCCTCGGGCGCCGTGACCTTTTCGGGTGGGGTGGGCGCAGGGATCGCGTCACCATCCTCTTCCATTCCATACAGATGCAACTGTAGCGCTTCCTGGGCCATGCTCAGGGCATTTTCAAGGCTGTCGCCTTCCGTGATACACCCGGGAAGGTCTGGAAACGTGACCGTATAACCGTATTCAGGCCCTCGCTCGTCTGGATTGAAAACGGCAGGATAAATATACTTATCAACCATTGTGCAAGACCTCCTTCCAGTAGGCCCTCGCTAAAGGAGCCCCGCTTGTTTCAAAATGCTTCTTACGGTCTTAGTTTTCAGGTTTCTCTTCGGATGGGGAACTGTCACTTTGCGAGCCTTCGTTGGGTGTTTGAACTGCTTATGTGACCCGTCCTGACGATTTCCACCCACCCATCGTCCCGCAGAATCCGGATGCTCTCTCTTGACGACGAGGTCTTCATCGACAGTTCTCCCTCCCGTCGCCTACAGGATAACACGTGCTATCCCACATGGCAACGGGTAATTACACGTGTCGTGCCTGTGAGAGGGGTAACCCTGAGCATTGCCAGTGCGTCTAGTACTGGATCAAGGGCACGACACTGCCTTATCAGATCAGATGATAGGACGGGTAGGAAATGGGTTGATGCGTAAAGACTGGAAAGCAAGGGGAGGCACACCCTGACTTGCCTCAGGGCCTTAGATGCTAGACCAATCCGCACCTTACCACGATACTTGAACAACCGGAAGGCCAGGAACCTGCGTCGTACAGGCAGGTCTACCGCGCCCTTTTCCCGGCTAAACCTCAACTTAAGCTTCTGCTCCAGGAAAGCGGTCACGCTCTCAATGACCCGGTCCCCGGCTTCTTGGGTGCGGACGCAGACGTTACCATCATCTGTGTGCCGGACAGGGCGGTGCCCACGCTTCCCAGCCTATCCAAGCGGCCCCGCCTCCTATGAGGTTCGTGTCCTTCGGTCGTGACTTTGCCTCCGGATTCCTTTAGATCCCGCATTGCCAAGGACACCCTTGCTCTCGGCTAGGGGTTGCCGCCACCCACTCCCACAGGAGACTTTCACTCCCAAGCTAATGCCCATGCCGGGCGGACAGCAGCGAGGGGCGCCTTCCGGGCTCTCCTCG
Organism: Bacillota bacterium; assembly: GCA_040754315.1. NCBI lineage: Bacteria > Bacillati > Bacillota > Bacillota bacterium. Next base: position 41,251 of record JBFMCS010000023.1, on the reverse strand, counting down.
ACTTTGATGCCGCAGTGGTCTGGCGAGCCATTCCCTGATCAGCAAAGAGAGCAGGTCCCGGATAACCGGGGATGGCCCGATTGCCCGCAGCCTCGTCTCCGTGTAGCACTACCCGAGAAGGGAATGCAGGCGCCCCTACCTCATCCGCTCTATTCTTTCATCATAGTGCCTGACCTTCTCATATTCCGACTCCCAGAAATCGGGGCTTCGCATGGAATCCAGGTATCCCTTGGCATAACCGAACGGGAGCCAATCCTTCTCTTTCTGGGCATAGAGCGCCTCCTTGGCCTGTGAGCTCCGGAAATCGAAGATATGGTCCTCGGTGGCCTTCAGGAAGATATCCCGCGCCCATCGCTCCAGCACGAACTCCTCGACCTCAAGGTACCTGTTCTCCAGGTCCTCTACAACGGAGTGGTACCTGTCCATACCGTCCGTGGCTACCGTCACCAAGTTTTCTCCTGCACCCAGACGCAAATACTTGGCCATCTTGATAGCGCCAATGATGTTACACATACCAGACACACCAAATAGTCCCTTCATCCCTCTCGCGACGGCTTCTTTCACACCCATGCCAACCAGGATCCGGTGGCCCTCCTCAATAATCTTCAAGGCCTTCACGCAATCGTCATCATGGATGAGCGCCACGAAGTCGGTGGTGAGCACGTTGTGGATCAGAGTGCACATCTTGTCACCAATGCCTTCGATACGATGCTGCCCCCTACCGCCTGTGGACAGGGTTGCACACTCGTAGGGCTCGAGGGCGACCACCCTGCATTCAGGGAACGCATCCTTCAGGCAATCCCCCGCTGCAAGGGTCCCCGCAGAACCCGGGGCCGATATGAAGCAGGCGACCCGCCCGTTTCCGATACCCTTCACAGCCTCAACCGCGGAGTTTCCAGTGACGTGACGGTGAAAGCGGTAGTTTGCCATCAACTCGAACTGCGCCAGCGAGCGGTTTTTTGGGTCCTTTTTTAACTCGAAGGTTCTCTGCAGGGTGAGAATGACGTCAGATTCTGTTCCAGGCGTCAGATCTAGCCTGGCGCCGTACCTCTGGATCCGGTCGTATCTTTCCTTGCTCATGTTGTCAGGCATAATGACGACCGCCTCAAATCCCATCAGGGAACATATGTAAGCTACACCAATGCCAAAATTGCCCGTGGAGGGCCCAAGAATGGTATGGACCCCGGGCACGATATCGCCATCCACACACCCTTCCATCAAGGTGGCGTAGGCCGGTCCCACCTTATGCGAGCCGGAGGGAAAGCCATTGCCCAGCAAGACCACAATGTTAGCGTCAACACCGGTAAATTCCTGGGGCAGTACGACCTTTCTCACCGCATTGTGCGCATCTTTCCAGGTGATGTTGAACAGGTTGATGGGATCCATTTCATCTTCCTGCAACGCCACAAGGGCTTTTCTCCTCACCGCTTGATCAATGGTTTCCGCGTTGAGCATTTCGTCGTAGGTCGGACCAAACGGCACTCTACCCTCTCTCAACACAACTCCTCCAATCTCCCTTAAGATCCTCTGGCAGCGTTCGGTCAAGTTCCGACATCGTGGGCTCAATCGATATTGGAGAAGGTGCGGCACTCATGGCATTATCGGGGTCTTTGAGCCCGTTACCCGTAATCATGACCAGTACCGAGCTGCGCATGTCAAGATGGCCAAGCGAGGTCATCTTAAAGACCCCTGCCAACCCGGCGGCTCCAGCCGGCTCTGCAAACACCCCTGTGGAACAGGCCAGGATGCAAGCCGCCCTGTAGATATCCTCGTCAGATACGCTTACCATGATTCCACCTGAACCCCTTACGGCCCTCAAGGCCTTGACGGGGTTTCTGGGGACCCCTACTGCAATGCTGTCTGCCATGGTATTCTCCTCCTCGGGAGATACCTCCAGTCCCTTCTCAAAGGCCTTCGTGATGGGACAGCAACCCTCTGCCTGGATACCCAGAATTCGAGGAACCCTGTTGATGAGGCCCACCCTATACAAGTCGAAGAAGCCCTTGTATACCCCGTACACGGTGCAGCCGTCACCAACAGAGACAGCCACCCAATCCGGAACCTCCCAATCCATCTGTTCACAGCACTCCATGCTGACTGTCTTCTTACCTTCCACCAGGTAGGGATTGACGGCCGCATTCCTGTTGTACCATCCCCATCTGGACAGGGCCTGGGCCGAGAGCCTGTATGTTTCTTCATAGGACCCCTTGACCTTGACCACCGTGGCGCCGTACATCAGCATCTGTGCGAGCTTGCCCCGGGGGGTCCGTTCAGGCACGAAGATCACGCTTCGCATCCCTCCGCGGGCAGCATTGCCTGCCAGTGAAGACGCGGCGTTCCCCGTTGAAGCGCAGGCAACGGTTTGTGCGCCCGATTGACTTGCCATCACCACAGCCAGAGCGGAGGCGCGGTCCTTCAAGGAACCTGTCGGGTTTTGCCCGTCATCCTTGACGAATAACCGGCCCACCCCGGTCTTTGCCTCGAGGGCCTCTGAGCGGTATAGCGGCGTCCAGCCAACTGCCAGGGTTTCCGGTTTCTCCTTCTCCTCAACAGGCAGAAACGCCGAGTACCTCCACATGCTGAAGTCCCTTTTGGAGGCGAAATCTCCCTTGCTTACCGTCCTGACCAGGAGGTCGTAGTCGTAGACAACCTCCAGGATGCCCCTTTCCCCGCACTGGGGACAAGTGATACCTCCACTCACAGGCTCGCAAGTGCTTCCGCATAGCGTACACTCTAGGTGTTTGACGTGTTTCAATGGATGCATCTCCTCGTTGCGCAGGGTCGGGTCTACTACTCCCTTGAAGAGCCACTATCACCACGATTGCCAACGGGCCCAAGAGCATAACCTGCCATTGCGGGCAAGACCGCAGACATCAGGACCCATGCGGATTGGGTCTTGAGTCAAGGATACGATCCTGTGGTTTACCTGGGGCTGCTTCAAGTACCATCTCTTCAGCCCAACGGCGGTTATGCTGTCTTGTAAGCCGGCTGGACAGCGATAGACTCAATCACGCTAGCACACAACTTTATTTTACCGTTGCTCGACTATCGTGTGTTAAGAATTCTGTGCTTCAAACTCCCGCTTCTTTCTGCACGCTAGCATTGCAATAAACTCATGGACAACGCATCCAGCCATATATGCAGTAATCTGTGTGGGGTCAAACGCTGGGATAACTTCCACTACATCGCACGCCACATAATTGATGCCTTTGGTCTGGCGCAGGAGATACAGAGATTCATAGCTAGTGAAACCACCAACTTCAATGGTACCAGTGCCGGGGGCATAGGCAGGATCCACAAAGTCAATGTCAAAGGTCAAAAACGCCTTCTTGTTGCCAACACGCCCATTAATAATCTGACCCACCCTATCCAGACCAAGCTTATGAACCTGTTCCGCTGTGATAACTTGAAATCCTAGGTCCTCAGAAGTCTTGATTGCAGACATGTCGAATAACCCGCGGGTTCCGATCTGGATAGAGTGAGTAGTGTCGATCAATCCTTCGTCAACTGCGATTTTGAATGGTGTGCCGTGAGTAAGGGTATCACCGTTTTCAATATCGTATGTATCAAGATGGGCATCAAACTGAACCAGCGCAACTGGGCCATGTTCCTTTGCAACAGCCCGTAACTCCGGTAACGTGATGGAATGATCGCCGCCCAGGCAGATGGAAATGGCGCCACCGTCTAAGATAGGTTTAATTCCTTCTTCAATAGCCTCATGGGCTCTTGCCAGGTTACAGGGGCTGACATTGATGTCTCCGAAATCCACGCCAGATACGTACTGGAAAATATTAATATCCAGGTTAACGCTGGCAGCTCGAAGCATCATTGACATTTCACGAATTGCTGCAGGCGCAAATCGTGAGCCTGTGCGGAAGGTAGAACCGGTGTCCGCAGGTGCGCCAATAATCGCAAAGTCTGCATCTTCAGTGGTCTGAAGCTGGGGAAGACGCATGAATGACCGTACACCGCAAAATCGAGAAACAACAGAAGAATCAATGGGATGATGTTTCTTATAATCAGTCATTGCCAAACACCCTCCCTCCTATTGTTAACCCTCTTTTTCTATGACTACGTCCGTAATCCCCTGCACACTTCAGGAACACTCGCGTGGTGGCGGGTCGAGGCCACGCGCGAAGGCGTCGGGAACGCTACCAGCGTAAATTCCCGGAAACCGAGGAAACCCAGGGTGAGCCGTGGAACGCGACATGAACACCAGGCTGGATGCACGGCACAGCGTTCCTCTAAGCGTCTCGCGACCTGCCAGGGCAAACATCCGTATTGCCTCGCCACCAGCACACTGTTACCGTCTCCCCCATTTGAATCTTCTAAGCCTGGCTGCTTCACGGGCCCGAGGGCACCGGGTGACGGAGCAAAGCGAATGGGGAGGCGTGCGTCTCGCAGGGTGCGCCGCTTCCCTCACCCCTCCACCCACCACTACTCTTCTTCCCGTTCTTTCTTGCCAAACATCTTCTTGAGGATCCGGATCTTGATGGGCGCAACAATGATGGCCAGCACTACGATGAGGACCCATCCCCACCAGGGCACGTCGCTCACCCCCTATCCCAGCCGGAAGACCCGGCGCATTCCAGGCACCAGGAGACCCAGGAGCACCAAGCTCCCCAGGATGGTGAGGAGATTGGATACGACAGCAGACTGCTGGTGAACCAGGAGTCTCTGGAAGGAAACGAAGCACCAGTAGCTGGGAAACGGGAACATCAGCCACTGGAGCCTTGCGGGAAGGAATATGGCCCCCGCCGGCCCTAGGGAAGCCACGAAGCCCAGCACCTTAAGGGTGGCAACGGCCGTAAGCTGGTTAGAGCTGATAAGGCCGATCACCATGCCGAAGAGGAGCGCAAGCCCCAGCGAGGAAAGGACCGCACCCAGGAGAGAAGGGGTGAGAACCCCAGGCCCAGCGATTATGGCCGCTGTGACTAGCGAGAGCACCAAGGCCAAGAGCCCTCCCAGGAGCGCCTTGGCTATGAGGTATTCCCAGGTGGCCAGGGGACTCACCGCCAGCGCCCGCATGGTCCGGGCCTCCCGGTCATCCACCACGCTCAGGCCGGTGGCCATTCCCCCCACCACGATGGCGAAGAAGATGAACCCGGCTGTCCCGTACTCCCTGAGGAGTGACGTCGCAGTGTTGAGGTTGACCCTTTCCACGCTCACCAGGGGTTGGCCCTGGGCGAGGCGGTCCAGGATGATCCCGGGCAGTCCCTTCACGTAGGATACCTCATTGCCCTCCAGGAGGACCCGGTAGCCCTCCCCGTCGTAGTGTATCCCTGCCACATCATCGAATTCCAGTACCCGCTGCCTCAGGCGGTCCAGGCCGGGATACCGCTGGACCCTCCCGTACTCCTCCAACCCCTCTACAACCCCAGCAGGCACCGATGCGTCAACGGCGAAGGTCACCTCCATTTCCTCGAAGGAGGGAAGGAGGATCCGGAAGGCCGCGGCCAGGAGGATCGGGGCTATGACAGCATAGATTATAATGTTCTCCGCCCTGGTGTAGGCCAGGTCTTTCCTAAGCAGGTAGAGTATCCTCCTTAGCATCAGTGACCCTCCTTCATGAGCCTTTTCTCCACGGCCCAGCCGCACAGGAGCAGGACCACCAGGACCTCCAGGAGCAGGGTGGCCACCAGGGACAGGTAGAACCCGCTCTTGGCCGTGGGGAAGGCGATCTCCCTGATCCCAAACATAAGCGGGTACGAGGGGATCACCTCAAAACCCGGCAGCCTGAAGGAGGGGAACAGGTAGGCCCCCACCGGGAGCGCCAGGACCAGGCTGCTGACCACCAGCGGGTAGATGAAGTCGGAGATGCTGTTGAAGAAGACGCTTGTGGCCAGTCCTGCCATGGTCACCAGGGCGCTGGTCAGGACAACCAGGGCAAGCACAGGGATGATGGCTAAGCCAATGCCCAGAGTGCCTGAGTAGATCAGCAAACCGTAGAAGCTGGACAGGGCCACGTTGACTATGGTCTTCGAGAGGATGTAGGCCCAAGTGCCCGAGGGACTGACCCGGTAGGCCTTGACGCTGCCCTCGGCCTTCTCCTGGAGCACCATGACTGAGGCGAATATGAAGCCCAGGAATACCACCTCAGTCACGAGAAGCACCGGGACAAGGCTCTTGTTGAAGGGGGGCTTTAAAACCTCCGCCCTTAGGAGGACCGCCTGGTGGACGCTGGGGCGGCCCAGGCCGGCCGCCTCGTTCCACAGGCTCTCCACGGCGGCATCCAGCGCCCTCACTGACTTCTCAGGCTCGTAGCCCTGCAGGTACACCACAGCCCCAGGGGCATCCCGGGTCCCGGTGAACACCAGGCCCAGTGCCCTGCTGTCCCCCTCGAGAACCTCCAGGAGTCGCTCTTCTGAGGGAAGGATCGCGTCCCCCCTTCCCAACCCCTCAAGGTATGCCGCTATTACCCGGCCCTCCGTCTTGTCCACCACGTATTCCCCGGCGGTGGTCTGGACCTTCTCAGGAATCACCCAGTTCACGATGGCGATGAAGATGGCGGCCATTCCCACCGCCACCCACAGGAAGCCGTTGCGGTACGCCACCGACATATCCTGGCGGATAAGGGAACCCAGCCCCTTGAAGCCCCCCATCAGGAGAGCCCCCTTCCGGTGAGGCGGATGAAGATCTGCTCCAGGCTAGCCTCCTGGGAGTGCATGGTCTCAACGCCCCCGGAGTCAACCAGTTTTCCCAACCTGGCCCTGTCTTCGTCCTTGTCCAGGAAGAGGGTCTCGGCCTTGACCTTGTCATCCACCTGGTACTCCACCTTGACAGCCTTCTGGCCGTGGGCCAGTTTCAGGTTCCTTGGGGAGTCCTGGGCAACGATCCTCCCCTCGTTCAAGAAGGCAACGGTGTCCGCCAGCTCCTCTGCCACGAACATGTTGTGGGTGGTGAGGAACACCGTGGCCCCCCTGTCCTTCTGACCCATGATTATCTCCTTGATGTTCCTGGCGGTGCCCGGGTCCATCCCACTGGTGGGCTCGTCAAGGAAGAGGAAGTCAGGCCGGTTCATGATGGCCCTGGCGAACACAAGGCGCTGCTTCATCCCCTTGGAGTACTGCCCGGCCCGCTTGTTACCGGCGCCCTCCAGGCCCACCATCTCCAGGGCTCGTTCCGGCTCCAGGGAGGGGCCGGAGAACAGGCCCCGGTAGTACCGGAGGTTCTCCAGGCCTGTGAGCCTCTCGTAGAGATTGGGGTGCTCGAAGGAGACCCCCACCCTATTGAAGAAGGCCTTGCCCAGGTCCTCCACCCGCTTGCCCTCGTAAAGAACCGCACCCCCCTGAACCGGCAGGAGTCTCGTCATTATATTCTGCACGGTACTCTTCCCTGCCCCGTTTGGCCCCAGAAAGCCGAAGATCCGTCCCCTTTCTATCTCGAAATCCACGGAATCCACCGCCGGGACCTTGGAGCCAGGATAGGTAAAGGTCAGCCTCTGGACCCTTATCACTTCAAACCCTCCCTCCGGGTGCCGGGATACTGCCTGCCCGGCGGTAACAGGCCCTCCTTCAGAAGACTCATGAAGCCCTCCACCATCTGCGGCAGGTTCATCTTCATTATCCTATCCCTGTTCCTTTTGAGACGAAGGTCCTCCAGCTCGAGCCCGGCCTTCTTCAGCAGGAAGTTCCCGAACTCCATTGTGAGGACGTGGAAGAAGAATGCGATCATGTCCACCGGCAAGTCGGTTCTTACTTGGCCAGCCTTCTGAGCCTCCTGGATGAGCTGGCCTGTGTAGTCTCCGGCCATATTCCTGAGATCACCATAGAGCTCGTCCCTGAACGGGCCGCTCAACGTCTGGGTCAGCAGTCTCACCTGGAGGGGGCAGGCTATCTGGAACTCCACACCGGCCAGCATCATCCGGGCGTAGCTCCCGTAGAAGTCGGACCAGTCCAGGTTGGCCCTGCTAGCCAGGAAATCCATCTTCGCCTGGGCTGCCTGCTTGGCCAGGTAGAAGTAGAGGTCCTTCTTGTCGGCGAAGTACTGGTAGATGCTGCCCTTTGCTATCCTGGCCTCCCTCGCCACCCTGGAGACAGACGCCCTGCTGTAGGGGTGATGGGCAAATTCCCTCAGGGCTATGTCCTCGATCCTCTTCCTCTTCTTCTCTGGGAGATTGAAGAAGGTCTGCGCCGGCACGGGAGATCCTCCCAACGTTATGACTTGGCGGTCATATGACTACCCGGTCACTCACATCATAGCGTAAGAGGGACTTGAGATCAAGGGGGCCTTTGTGAGGACGGTCAAGAGAGGGACCATGCAAGTGTTGCCGGCAGGTACGGCCTTAAGAACTGTGTACCAGGCGAACCCCCAGGAGCACCAGGGAAGCCCCCAGCACCTGGGCGGGAAGAACCGCCTCCTTCCACAGGAGGCTCGCGAGGAATAGGGCGATTACCGGCACCAGGTACTCGAAGGTCATCACCTTGACTGGCCCCAGCTTGGATATTGCGTAGTACCATATGGCCAGGCACATGGTGTTGGAGAGCAGGGATGAGTAGAACACACCTGCCCAGCCCATGGGGGACAAACCCGCCCATGACTGGCCCAGGAAGGATGGGAGGAAGAAGGCGATAGATGTGACCGCTGCACCCATCATGGCATAGGTGGTGACTCTCACCGCGCTGTAGCGGTCCAGCACGTGCACGCTGAAGTGACTGAAGAAGGCCCAGGAGAGGACGGCCCCCAGCACAATCAAGTCTCCCAGCCTTGTCTGTTGCCCTGCCAGGGCGGTAAGGGGTGCGTCTTGCCCAGTGATGACCAGGAGCACGCCCCCGAGAGCCAAACCCAGGCCCAGCACGCAGCCGCGGCTAAACCTGGCGCCCCGGAACATAGAGAGGATCGCTACGGTCACCGGAGCCATGGAGTAGAGAATGGAGGCGTTGGCTGAACTGGTTAGAGCAAGACCCTTGACGTAGAGAGTGAAGTCGCCCATGAGGAAGATGGAGAGCGCAGCGAAGGGCAGTATGTCCCCCCGCTGCAGGAAGACCCTCCGCCCTGGTAGCCAGAGGCGCTTTTCGAAGACAAAGAGGGTGATGAGCATGGCAGGGACACCGATGAGAAGCCTCAATACGTTGAAGGCCAGCGGCTGAACCTCGTTCAGCGCGGTCTTCACAAACCCGAAGTTGGCTCCCCATATGGTAACCACGAAGATAAGAAGCACGTCATGAAGGGAAAGCTTCAGTCCCAGGTTTATCCTGCTCATTCCCTCACTCCCCAGACCACAGTACACCCGGCGCCCGCCAGCTTCAAGCCCTTGATTGCCCACTAAGGAGATCCTGGGGAATGTGACCTCAGGGTGCCAGGCTGTTCTTCAGCATGAAGATCACTAGCCTGGGACTGTCACTAACCTCGAACCGGCAGGTCAGGGCTGTGGCAAAGGGAGACTTCACCACTTATGCGCTACCTGGTCACCTGTGGGCGCCACGCTGCCTACCTGAATCAAGGCGCGCATGATTCCCGGTAGGGTCCATGGGTTAAACAGATTGTACCTTCCAGCTAAGTTGTCAAGTGACCTGTAAACCTGGGCATAACTTACACCAGGTGAATCCAGATAGGACTTGGCCTTGAACCATCAGTAGCGGGTTGCCCTTGGGCCCCAAATGCACCACACCTAGACGCTTTGCCAAACCCGTATCTCTAATAATCGTCAACTTGTCGCCTGCTTCTCAAAATGCTTCGCCTCACGGCTTATTGAAATGTACCGCCTGCGAGGCCACGAACAAGGCAGCAAAATCCTTCCCATTCCGCTGGATAGTCATTGCTTCCCGTCTTTGTCATCACCGCATCCGCAAACCTGATTTCCACTTCCCACCCAACCCCGTCAAGGGCTGGCCAGTAGTAGTGCCCTCTCCAATCCAATAGATCACACCTCCGGAGCCCATCAAGAAATGCGTTCATTTCCTCCTTATTAAGGTTTTTTTCTTTTTCGTCCTCCAAGAAGTACATGTTAGACTTGTTCCACGAGACCCTGGCATGGACGAAGTCCACTTCCACGCAATACCTGGGCCCCGGCCAAATGGTCGTACTGGCCCGCAACTGTTCAATGTCATGGTAATCCTTGGTGCTAACTTTGCCTTTCCACTTAAGCCCACAATGGTCGCAGACATAATCCGGGAGATCTGAACAGTCCAAGCATCCCCCCAGCCGCACCTTCCCGGCATTCTCGGCCTCGATTAGATCGGGGCCAGGCAACCCATAGATGATTGGTTTCACTGCGGCCTCACCGCACTGGGGACATACCCTAAGTCTCTTACTCATGAGTGCACCTCCAGAGCCTGCAATGAAAGGCGTGGCTTGGTTTCTACATGCGCACCGCCCACCCTGCTGTCGTTCGTGCAAATAAGCGGAGAGGATACGGTTGCCATCCACTTCCCACGTGGCCGCTATCTCATCACCAGGAAAGGGCAGGGATTCTCCGGGAATTACCGCCTCTTGGGGCTCTTGTCCTGGCTCCTGGGGCGCAGCGTGCTGGCATCCCGTCCCGGAGAACACTGCCACCGCCAGGAGAACCGCTGCTATCCCCGGGCCTAGGAGCCCGAGTTTGAAGTGTGACAGGGATTCCCTCCGTTTCTTTAAGACCGGATGCGTACTGATTCTGGCGTGGGTCATCTGGAAAGGTTCCGGCCTCGGCCCGGCGGGAAGCGCCGCCATGAGGAGCATGACTGGTACCACCACTGTGCCTGCCCGGCCTGTGCCTCCAGGCATCTTGTGGTAGAATCCATTGTGGACGAACATCTTTCCCCTGGCGGTGATGAGCGTGCTTACCCGGGAGGCTGTACCCGGCCACGTTGCCGGTGTCCTGGATACCCTGGTCCTTCACGGCCACCAGGCTTACCTGGTGGGAGGGGCCTGCCGTGACCTGCTCATGGGCACCGAACCCAAGGATTGGGACGTGGCCACATCGGCAAGCCCCGTGGATATCCTAAAGGCCTTTCCCCACCACCCCACCCTGGAGGTGGGGGCGCTCTTCGGCACCATCGTTCTAATGACTCAGGGGGGACCGGTGGAGGTGACTACCTTCCGCAGTGAGGCCTCATACACCGATTCCCGGCACCCTGACAGTGTCAGTTTCCACGGGGACATCCACATGGACTTGGCGCGCCGGGACTTCACCGTAAACGCCATGGCCTGGCGCTGGCCCGGCGGGCCCATGCTGGATCCCTTCCGTGGAAAGAGAGACCTGAGCCGCCAGGCGGTCAGGGCCGTGGGGGACCCCCAGGAGCGCATCGCCGAGGACCCCTTGCGAATGCTCCGCGCCCTAAGGTTTATCGCCCGGGGCTGGAGGCTGGAGCGGGCCACCCAGAAGGCCATGCAGTGTCATTCCGGCCTCCTTTCCAAGGTCTCCAGGGAACGGGTGAGGGACGAGTTCTCCCACATCCTCCTGGGCAGCCATGTAGCCCGGGCTGCCTGGCTGATGTGCGACCTGGGGCTGATGGCCCACGTCATCCCGGAACTCCTGGAGGGGAGGTCAGTGAGGGGTATCCGCGGCCCCTTTGATAATGTAACGGAGCACTCCATCGCCATCCTCCACTACCTGCGGCCGGACCTCGGCCTCAGGTTGGCCGGCCTCCTCCACGACGTAGCCAAGCCCCGCACCTGGAGGCGGGAGGACGGCACGAGCCACTTCCACGGGCATGACAGCGAGGGGGCCTCCATGGCCCGGGAGATCCTCAGGCGCCTCAGGTTCGATAACGCCACCCAGGAACGGGTGGTGCTTCTAGTGCGTGAACACATGTTCCAGGTGGGACCCTCCATCAGTGACGCCGGCCTCAGGCGCCTGGTGGGCCGGGTAGGCCGGGACAACGTGCTGGACCTGTTTGAACTCAGGCAGGCTGACATACTGGCCTCAGGCGGCATCCCCGGCCCTGCCTTCCGGGGGAGTCTTGCCCAGGTGAAGGCCATCCTCCAAGGGCACCACGCGGTGGATACCCGGGACCTTGCCGTGGACGGCCATGATGTCATGGAGGTACTGGGGATCCCGGAGGGGCCCAGGGTCGGCAGGGTTCTCAGGGTCCTCCTCGAAACTGTCCTGGAGGACCCTTCCGCCAACGAGCGCGAGTACCTCCTGGGACTCCTGGGAGAGATGGCCCGCAGAAAGGAGACCTGACCTTGCCGGATGTGCTGCTGTTCACTCCACCCCGCCGCCTGCGCCACGTGGACGAGGAGGCTGGGGAGAACCTGGGCATGGGCTATGTCGGGGCAGCCCTGGCCCAGGCTGGCATCGATGTTGAACTCCTGGATGCCGGCCTGGAGGGATGGAACACGGCCCGGTCCGTCCGGGAGATCCGTGGCCGTACCTGGAAGGTCCTGGGGCTTTCAGTAGTCCTGCCGACCATGGTCCCCCCTGCCCTCTCCATACTGGAGAACCTGGGCAGCCCTGGCCTGGTTATGATGGGCGGCCATACCCCCTCCCTGGCGGCCGAACGCCTCCTGGCAGGCTCCCCCAGGGATGACCTGGTAGTTGTGGTGGGTGAAGGAGAGGTCACCTCCGTGGAGCTGGTCCGGGCATACCTCTCAGGCGCCTCCCTGGATGGCATCCCGGGCATCGCCAGGAGCGGGCCTAACAGAAGCGAGCCCCGGCCCCTTATCCAAGACCTCGATGCCCTGCCCTTCCCCGACCGCAGGTACCTTCGCCCGGCACTGGCCAGGGGCCAGGACGCAATGGTGGCCTCCTCCCGGGGGTGCTACAACAACTGCGTCTTCTGCAGCGTCGGCGCTTTCTATGGCCTGTCACCGGGACCCAAGTGGAGGGCAAGGAGTCCTGGCAATATCGCGGACGAGGTGGAGCGCCTTGTGAAAGACCACAGTGTGAGACAGTTCCGTTTCGCCGACGACAACTTCATGGGACCCGGCGAGAAGGGCCGGCAGCGGGCCGAGGCCATCGCAGGTGAGTTCCTGAAGAGAAGGCTCCCGGTGCGCTTCGAGGTCTCCGTCAGGGCCAATGATGTGGAGGAGGACCTCTTCCGGCAGCTGAAAGAGGCCGGGCTCTACAGGGTGTTCCTGGGGGTTGAGGCCGGAGTGGACGCATGCCTTGAACGCCTGGGCAAGAACCTCACGGTAGAGGAGAACCGGAGGGCGGTTTTCACCCTCCGGAGACTTGGCCTTGAACCCTACATAGGTTTCATACTCTTTGACCCTGACACAACCCTCAACGAACTCGTCCAGAACCTTGCCTTTCTCCAGGAGATCCGGGGCAAGGACGGCATAGTCAACTCCAGGCTCGACCTCCTGAACCGCCTTGAGGTGTATGAGGGCACACCCGTGTCAGGACTCCTCCGGTCCCAGGGCAGGCTCACGGGCAACTACCTTGACTACCGCTACCCCTTCAAGGACAGGGGGGTCGCCTTGATCTACTCCGCTCTCCGGCTGGCCCAGAGACTCCTGATCCCGGTCCGCCGTTCCTTGAACAGGGCCAGGAGGCTCCTCAAGGCTCGAAGTCCGGCATCACTGGAGGGCTGAGCTTGTGGGCGCTCCTCCTAGCCATCGACTCGATGATCCCCCGGGCATCCTCCGGAGCCTCACCCGCCAGGATGTAGTTGTCCAGCACCTCGTAGGTTACTCCCATCTCGGCTTCGTCGGTCTGGCCGGGCCATAGCCCCGCCGTGGGTGGCTTCTCAATGACCTTGCATGGAACGCCCAGCAAACGGGCGGCCTCTTTCACCTGGGACTTCACCATGCGGGCCAGGGGCAACAGGTCAACGCCGCCATCACCGTGCTTGGTGAAGTAGCCCACCTTCAGCTCGCTGCGGTTGCCGGTGCCTGCCACCAGGTAGTTGCGGAGGTTCGCGTGATAGTAGAGGACCAGCATGCGAAGGCGAGGCTTCAGGTTGGCCTCAGCCAGTCTACGGCCCGGGCCCTCCTCCTTCCCCATGGCCCCCAGGACTGCCCTGAAGGCGTGGCCAAGGCCGACTTCCTTGAAGGGCACCTCCAGTGCCTGGGCCACCAGGCGGGCGTCCTCGATATCCCGGGGCAGGCTGTCACAGGGCATGATGATCCCTAGGGTAGTGGCGGGGAACGCCCGCTTCAGAAGGGCCGCAACCACAGCGGAATCCACACCACCGCTGATCCCTACCACCGCCCCGGCAGCACCGGCCCCGGCACCCTGGGCCTTGAGCCAGTGTACCAGCCTGTCGACGTACTCGGCCATGCCTGGAACCGTCAACTCTAGAACACCCCCAGGTACTGGTTTATCTCCCAGTCATGGACCTGTGTCCTGTACGTGTCCCACTCTATGATCTTGGCCTCGATGAAGCGATGGAAGATGTGCTCTCCCAGGGCCTCCCGGATCAACACATCCTTCTTTAGTTCCTCAATGGCCGCGTAGAGGTTCCCAGGAAGGCTCGGGATGCCCATGTCCTCCCTCTCGGAGGCCGTGAGGGTGTAGATGTTCCGGTTCACCGGTTCCGGGGGCGAGATCCTGTTCTCGATCCCGTCGAGTCCGGCCGTGAGCATGACTGCCAGCGCCAGGTAGGGGTTGCACGATGGATCCGGGCTCCTCAGCTCCACCCGGGCGGACATGCCACGGCCCTCGGGCACCCGCACCAAGGGGCTCCTGTTGCGTTCCGACCACGCTATGTAAACAGGGGCTTCGTACCCGGGCACCAGCCGCTTGTAGGAATTCACCAGGGGGTTGCAAATGGCGGTGAACCCGGGGGCGTGCCTCAGGAGCCCCCCTATGTAGTAGATGCACTCGTCGCTAAGACCGTAGGGGTTCCCCGGCTTGTCAAAGGCATTCTTCCCGTCCACCATGAGAGACATGTGTGTATGCATGCCGGAGCCGTTGATGCCGAAGATAGGCTTGGGCATAAAGGTGGCATGGAAGTTATGCTGCTGGGCGACGATCCGCACGACCAGCCGGAAGGTAGAGATGCTGTCCGCCGTCTTCAGGGCATCGGCGTACTTGAAGTCGATTTCGTGCTGGCCAGGGGCCACCTCATGGTGGGATGCCTCTATCTCGAACCCCATCTTCTGCAGGGCCACCACCATGTCCCTGCGGGCCTCCTCCCCGTAGTCAATGGGACACAGGTCGAAGTACCCTGCTTGATCCTGGGTATGGACCGTGGGCATGCCCCCGGAATCCCTGAGGAACAGGAAGAACTCGGGTTCTGGCCCAGCCATCATCTGGTACCCCATGGCTTCCGCCCTCGCAATGGCCCTCTTCAGTATGCGCCTGGGACATCCCTCGAAGGGTTCGCCCTTGGACGTGATGACATCGCAGATCAGCCGTGCCGTAGGCGTGCTGCTTACGGTCCATGGGAACACCGCCAGGGTATCAGGATCCGGCATGAGCCTCATGTCGGACTCCTCTATGCGGACAAATCCCTCCACGGAGGAACCATCGAAGGCTATGCCTCCGGTGAGCGCCTTCTCCGCCTGCTCCACAGGGATGGCCACGTTCTTGATGATGCCCAGGATATCGGTGAACTGGAGGCGGATGAATTGCACCTTAAGATCGGCCAGTTTCTTTAGGACTTCCTCCCTGCCTGTCTCGGTTCCTGGCACTGGTCTTCTCCTCCCCTTTTCTGGCCCTCAGGCCGTCTACACTCTTCATGATCTCTGGTCTTTTTTCCATGGGGTAAAGGGACTTCACGGACGTGGTTCCCAGGGGATCTCGTTCCCGGATCCCTACCCCACCCTGGAAGGCGGGCCCCCGTATCTTCCGGAGGAAGAAGGACTCCCGGTCACTCACCAGTTCCGTGGGGGGCTCCTCCCTTTCCCTGAGGCGTTCCCGTACCTCCGACACCTTGAGGCCCCTGGCTATTAGGGACTTTATCTCCAGAAGCCTCTCAACGTCCCTTTGAGAGTACAGGCGGTGGCCACCGGGAGTCCTCATAGGGGATACCAGCCCCATGGCATCGTAGTAGCGAATTTGCCGCTCGCTGAGGCCTGTCATCCCCTTGACAACGGCCATGGCGTAGCCGGGCTCCCGTCTCTGCACCCTGCCCACCCCCTTCATGTGAGATTTTCTGACATGGCCTTTACTCACACCCATAATACTCTCCTCCCATGGAAAACGTCAAGGGATACTGTCCGCTGAATCGGGAAGGCTGAATAGGCGGGGGTGTGAGGTTTGTCTTCGGTCTTGAGCCTTCTGTGGATACTCCTCCTCGTTGCCTCCTTCGCCTGGCCTGTGTTCCAGCAAAGGCGCTTGCACATGGCCAGGATAGACTTGCTGAGGCAGATGGAGAGGGCGCGGAAGTCCCGGGTGATCACGCTCATCCACCGCCAGGAGGCCGTGAACATCCTGGGGATACCCATTGCCAGGTTCATAGACATCGAGGACTCCGAGCAGATCCTCAGGGTCATCCGGCTGACCCCCCCTGGCACCCCCATAGACCTGATCCTCCATACCCCCGGGGGGCTTGTCCTGGCCACCGAGCAGATTGCCCTGGCGCTCCAGCGGCATCCCGGGGAGGTCACAGTGCTGGTGCCCCACTACGCCATGTCCGGAGGAACCCTGCTGGCCCTGGCCGCAGACAGGGTGCTGATGGACGAGAACGCGGTACTAGGGCCGGTTGACCCGCAGGTAGGCCAGTATCCTGCCACATCAGTGCTGAGGGTGCTTAGGGAAAAGGGGTTGGACCACGTCGAGGACCGGACCCTGATCCTGGCTGACATAGCGGAGAAGGCGGTGAACCAGGTCCGGGATACGGTAACCACCATCCTCTCGAAGAAGATGGACCCGGGCGATGCCGCCCAGGTCGCCCGGGGCCTCACAGAAGGCAACTGGACCCACGACTACCCCTTGACCCTCCGGCAGCTAAGGGGCCTTGGCCTCCCGGTTGAGGCAGGACTCCCCCGGGAGGTGTACCTGCTGATGGAACTATACCCTCAACCCAGGAGGGGAAAACCCTCCGTGCTCTACGCCCCCGTGCCCTACCGTGACGATGACAGGCTTCGCTGGAACTAGCTGCGGCTCACCAGCCATACTCCTATCACCACAAGGAGTGCCCCCAGCCCGCGGCCTACAGTGAGGCGGTCACCCAGGAGCACCACGCCCCACAAGGCCGCCACCAGGGGATAGGCCGCTGTAACCGGGATGACCTGGGCCAGGTTCCCCATCTTCAGCGCATAGAAGTAGGCCAGGTGCCCCAGCAAAGACCCTGAGATGCCCTCCATCGTAATCCACAGGGCAGACCTGGCATCAACCTGGCCCAGGGCCCCGAGCTTCCCCGAAAAGAGAGACAAGGCAAGGAGACAAAGGGTTATCACGCCGCTCCTGAGTGTCAGGGCGACAACAGGATCCAGCCGTGCCAGGGCTATCTTCCCCAGGAGAGGGGAGGTGCCCCACAGGAACATGGTAGCCAGGGCGAAGAAGAAGGCCATTGCCACCACCGCCTTCGTTTCAGGTGAATTGCCCCCCTCTTTCGCCTTGGAAAGGGCCCATACCTGCCTTAAGTGTTGTCTTCCTTCTTCACGTAGGCCTTGAACACCCAGCCCTCGGCACCATCGGGAAGCCGCAGGTTCACCCAGTTTCCCTCGGACTCCATGATGATGGCGGGAGTCCCCTTCTGAACAGTGCGCACCAGCTCGTAACGGGGCCCTGGTCCCGTCCTGAGGTTGACGTCATCATCGGACACTTGGCCGAAGGCCTCAAACTTCTCGGGCGCCTCTCCCTTCAGGAGACCCAGGCTTGCTACCTGGAACTTCTGGTACCGGTACATCTGCGAAGCCAGGTTCCTCTCGGTCACCTTGGACGCAGCTTCCTGGACCCTCTCATAGAGTTCCAGGAGGGGCTCCTCTTTTTCCTGAATCTGATTGACCAGTTCCCGCAGGCGGCCCATCCATACACCCCCTCCCAACTACTTCTCAGGCACAAAGCACCATGCCGCAGGTAATCCCTGCCGTTTAAGCCTATTCACGGTTGTGTCCCAACTTGCAAAGCGGCGGGCTACCCACTGAAAATCCCTGCCAGAACAGGCTATGGCGATTTCTTGACCCTTTCTGTTACATGGGATATGTTAGAGGCAACAACGAATGCCGCGAGGATGGCTTGTAAGAAGGAGGAAAATCTATGTGTGAATCGAATGTATTCATGGCAAGTGACGGCCGGGAAGACCTCATCATGGAGGCCGTGGACATCATCAAGACAGAAGGCGCTGAGCTTTTTCTCCAGGGCGTTCTTGGCGACACCATAAGGGTCAAGGGACGCATTAAGGAGCTTCGCCTGATGGAGCACAAGATAATCGTGGAACCCCAGTAAGCCCCTGTCCAGAAAGGGTCATGGACAACCCCCCAGATATTGACAAGCCCGCTAGGACTAACCTATAATTGTGAGCGATGGTCCGAGCAGGTTATCTTTTCTCAGGAACCTCCAATCTTGAGGGGAGGGATGCCCGGGCATTGGAGGGTTGAGTTCCCGAGAGGCCCGTTTCACGGGCCAGCATGGTCTGGAAACAAACCTGAAGGGGGAAGAGACAAAAAGATGTTCGCAAAAGGTTTTGTCAGATGGGGCATTGTGGCCGTTCTGGTCGTTACGCTCCTAGCCAGCTTGGCAGGATGCGGCCAGCCGCAGCCTGCCCCTGAGGAGGAGGAAGGCGAGGAAGAACCGGTTGCCACCGAGAGCATCAAGATCGGTATCATCGCCCCGATGACCGGAGAGACGCCCACCTTCGGCGCATCCACCAGGGACGGTGTGCTCCTAGCCGTTGAGGAGTACAACGCCAAGGGCGGCGTCCTGGGCAGGCAGATAGAATGGGTCCTGGAGGACGACAAGGGTGACGCTGTCGAGGCGGCCAACGCCGGGCGGAAGCTGGTAAACCAGGATAAGGTAGTGGCGATTATTGGCTCCGTGTACTCCGTGTGCAGCCTGGCCATCGCCCCCATAGCCCAGGAGGCCAAGATCCCCATGATCAGCCCGACCTCCACCAACGAGCGGGTGACGCTGACCGGCGACTACATCTTCCGGGCTTGCTTCATCGACCCGTTCCAGGGCTTCGTCATGGCCAAGTTCAGCACCGAAAACCTGCAGGCCAAGACCGCGGCCGTGTTGTATGACATAGAGAACGACTACACCAAGGGACTGGCTGAGGAGTTCAAGAAGCACCTTGAGAACATGGGCGGCACCGTGGTGGCCTTTGAGACCCACGCCAGCGGCGACCAGGACTTCAGGGCACAGCTGACCAAGATCAAGGCCGCTGAGCCCGAGGTGCTGTTCCTGCCCCAGTACTACCAGACCGCCGCTCTCCAAGCCAAGCAGGTGAGGGAGATGGGCTGGGACGTCCAGATGTTAGGTGCTGACGGCTGGGACTCCCCGGACCTCATCTCCATCGCCGGGGATGCCATCGAGGGCGGCTACCACGCCAACCACTATTCGCCGGACTCCGACACCCCCGTCGCCCAGGCATTCTTGAAGGCCTACAATGACAAGTACGGCAAGACCCCGGACGCCCTGGCCGCCCTGGCCTACGATGCAGCGCTGATCCTCTTTGAGGCCATCGAGAAGGCCGGTTCCACTGAGGGCTCCGCCATTCGCGACGCCATGGCCGCCACCGATCTTGAGGTGGTGTCCGGCAAGACTACGTATGACGCCAACCGCAACCCCATCAAGGCTGCCGTTGTCAACAAGATCGAGAACGGCAAGTTCAAGTTCTACACCGTGGTTAACCCCTAAGGGGGAAGGCCAAGACATGGCGGGCATCCTTGGCTGACAAGCGTGGACAGTGGGGGGCTCTTCCCCCCGCTGTCCATGTCCCCGCCTGGTAAGGGAGGATGACAACTTGTTCTTCCAGCAGATGGTGAACGGCATTCAGCTGGGATCAATATACGCCCTTATCGCCCTCGGGTATACCATGGTGTACGGCATCGTCCGTCTGATCAATTTCGCTCACGGCGAGATCTACATGGCAGGCGCGTATATCGGGTATTTTGTCGCGGGCTACCTGGGCCCCTTCTTCTTACCCACACTGGTGATACCTATGCTGCTCACCCCGGTCCTTGCCCTCATAATCGAGCGATTTGCCTACCGGCCCCTACGTTTCGCTCCCCGGCTAGCAGCCCTCAGCACAGCCCTGGGGGTTTCGATTTTTCTGCAGAACTTCGTAAGGCAGTTCATCGGAGCCGACTACCGACCCTTTCCCCAGATCATGACCCCTCATACCTACAATGTCGGCGGCGTCATCATTAACAACATAACCATCCTGGTGGTTGGCGTGGCGTTCACCCTCATGATGGTGCTCCAGTTCATCGTGAGGCGGACCAAGGTAGGCAAGGCCATGAGGGCGGTGTCTTATGACAAGGACGCCGCGAGGCTCATGGGGATAGACTTGGACTACGTGATATCCGTCACCTTCGTGCTGGGCTCCACCCTGGCGGCAGCCGCGGGTGTGCTGGTGGGAATAGCTTACCCCCGCATCGATCCGGTCATGGGACTCCTGCCAGGTATGAAGGCGTTCATTGCAGCTGTGCTCGGAGGCATAGGCAACATCCCCGGCGCAATGCTGGGTGGGCTTGTCATGGGAATGGCGGAGATCATGGTTGTCTACCTCTACAGCTCCAAGTGGAGGGATGCGGTAGCCTTCGCCATACTCATCGTTGTGCTGCTCCTGAGGCCTCAAGGCCTCCTGGGACGCCAGCTCAGCGAGAAGGTGTAGGGGGGGAGAGAAATGGCCAGATCAGTCAAGACGGAAACGGCAACCCGCCCCCATGTCATCCCCGGCCCCGTTCGTGTCATAGGTACTGCGGCTGCCCTTTCAGCCCTCTACTTCCTGGTAATTGCTGTGGCGGGACACAACCCCTACTACATGCAGATCCTATCCATAGCAGCCATCAACGTCATCGGCGCCGTGAGCCTGAACCTTATAAATGGGTTTACCGGCCTGTTTTCCATCGGGCACGCAGGCTTCCTGGCAATAGGCGCCTACACCTCGGGCTCCCTCACGGTGTTCCTGGGCTTCCCCTTCATCCCCTCGATC
Organism: Bacillota bacterium; assembly: GCA_040754315.1. Taxonomy (NCBI): domain Bacteria; kingdom Bacillati; phylum Bacillota; species Bacillota bacterium. Next base: position 20,339 of record JBFMCS010000023.1, on the reverse strand, counting down.
ATCATGGGCGGGATCTGCGCCATGGCGATGGGCTTCGTGGTCGGAACGCCTACCCTTCGCCTTGGCGGTGACTACCTCGCCATTGCGACCCTGGGATTTGGGGAGATAATCCGGGTTGTAATGAACAACATCGACAAGGTGGGCGGGCCCCGCGGCTTCACGGGCATTCCCCCCTACTCCAGCTTCTTCTGGACCTACCTCTTTGCCGTGGCCACCGTGCTCATCATCATCAACTTCGTCACATCCAGCCACGGCCGGGCCTGCAAGTCCATAAGGGAGGATGAAATCGCCGCCCGGGCCATGGGTATAAACGTAACTCGCTACAAGGTGACCGTGTTCGTGATAGGCTCCTTCTTCGCCGGGGTCGCCGGCGGTCTCCTAGTACACACCCTCCAGCTGGCTCACCCGAAGATGTTCGGCATCATGAAGTCCGTGGACTACCTTATCATGATCGTGGTGGGCGGCTATGGGAGCATAACCGGGGCCATAGTGGCCGCAACCCTGATCACGGGGCTCACGGAAGCGCTCCGGTTCATCCAGGAGTGGAGGATGCTGGTGTACGGTCTCCTCCTGATCGTCGTGATGCTGACGAGGCCTCAGGGCCTTATGGGCGGCTTCGAGGTCAGCTTCGACCGCCTGGCTGGGCTCTTGGGGAAGCCCTCCGCCGATGCCGGGAAACAGGAGGGGGTGAAGTAGCATGGCTCTTCTGGACATACAGGGACTTTCCATCAACTTCGGAGGACTCAGGGCCGTGTCCGACTTCAACCTCCAGCTGGAGCGTGGCGAGCTGGTGGGGATCATCGGCCCCAACGGCGCCGGCAAGACTACGGTGTTCAACATGATCACCGGCGAGTACAGGCCTACCGAGGGCTCCATGGAGTTCAGGCCGGACGGCCGGGCACTCTCCCTGGTGGGCAGGCGACCTGACGAGATAACGCAGATGGGCATCGCCAGGACGTTCCAGAACATCAGGCTCTTCAAGGAACTCAGCGTGGTGGAGAACGTCAAGATCGCCTATCACTTCAATGTCAAGTACAGTGTAGCCCACGCCATCATGAGACTCCCCGCGTACCACAGGGAGGAAGAGGAGATCCACCAGAAGTCCCTGGACTTCCTGGAGATCTTCGACCTGAAAGGCAGGCAGGCCAGTATCTCCAAGAACCTGCCCTATGGAGAGCAGCGGCGCCTGGAAATCGCCAGGGCCCTGGCAACCCAGCCCAAGGTGCTTCTCCTGGATGAGCCGGCGGCTGGCATGAACCCCCAGGAGATCAAGGACCTGATGAAGCTCATCGTGTGGCTCAAGGAGAGGTTCGATCTAACCATCATCCTCATTGAGCACCACATGGAAGTCATCATGGGAGTGTGCAAACGTATCCTTGTCCTGGACTACGGGGTCACCATCGCCGAGGGGTCACCTGACGAGATCAAGAGCAACCCCAAGGTTATCGAGGCCTACCTCGGAGAGGAGGCGCACTGATGCTGGAGATCAAGGATCTGCACGTCTATTACGGCGGCATCCACGCCCTCGACGGTATTTCGATCAAGGTAGAGCAGGGCGAGGTGGTAGCCATCATCGGTGCGAACGGGGCTGGCAAGAGCACCACCCTAAGGGCGGTATCAGGCATCCTGCGCCCAGCCTCGGGGGATGTGCGATTCCGGGGGGAGTCACTGCTGCCTGTGCCCGCCCACAAGATCGTGGAACGCGGGCTGTCCCATGTACCCGAGGGACGCAGGATCTTCGCGAACCTCACGGTCATGGAGAACCTGGAGATGGGCGCCTATGCCCGAAAGGACAAGGGCGGCATCCAGCAAGACCTGGAAGTGGTGTTCCACCACTTCCCCCGCCTGAAGGAGCGGTTGGGCCAGATCGGGGGAACCCTCTCTGGCGGTGAGCAGCAGATGCTGGCCATCGCCAGGGGCCTCATGGCCAAACCCAGGCTCCTGGTGATGGATGAGCCCTCCATGGGACTGGCACCCCTTCTGGTAAGGGAGATATTCTCCATCATCGAGAGCATCAACAGGGAGGGCGTGACCATTCTCCTCGTGGAGCAGAACGCCCACATGGCCCTGGGAGTAGCCAACAGGGCATACGTCCTGGAGACAGGGAGGCTTGTCCTGGAGGGAGAGGCCCAATCCCTGGCTAGGAACGAACTGGTGAAGAAGGCTTATCTCGGGGCGTAGTACCTCCCCCGGCGCAGAGGCAGCGGGCAATGGTCCGCTGCCTTTTCTATCTTCCCCGAAGTCCTGCCACCTCCCGTACCCAGTCTTTTCCCCTGCCTTCAACAGGGAGCAGAATCCTAATTGGAAAGAGGATTCTGAATTAGAATGTAGAATGCTAAAGCAATTCTTGCATAAGACTGCACTATATGCCGGAACTCTTGCATCAAGGGGGCATCTAGATGGAGCTTGAGGATAGGATTATCAGGCAGATGCCGGAACTCAGCGACGGCCAGAAACTCATCGCCTCCTGGATCCTCCAGGACAGGGAAACAGCTGCCTTTCTCACCGCCGCTGCTCTAGGGCGAAAGGTGGGCGTATCCGAGTCCACGGTGGTCCGGTTTGCCACAGCTCTTGGCTACTCGGGCTACCCCGAACTCCAACGGAACCTCCAGGAAATGCTGGTGAACAAGATTAGCACAGTCCAACGCCTGGCAGGCTCCGTTGATGACGCCAACTCATCCCCCCAGGAAGGCCCTCTCTTCCAGAGGGTGATGCATACGGACATGGAGAACATCGCCCTCACCATCAAGAACATCTCCGCAGATACCTTCGATGATGCCGTGGCTGCCCTATGTTCAGCCCGGCGTATATATGTTGTGGGTTTCCGGAGTGCCTCCTCCCTCGCCTACTTCCTGGGCTTCTGCCTGAGCTGGGTGTTAAAGAACGTGACCATAATGGGGAACTGCGGCTTCTCATCGCTGGAGCCCATAGCGGATTCGGGGCCCGAGGATGTTGTCATCGGGATCAGCTTCCCCAGGTACACCCGGCAAACCGTGAGTTTCGTGGACCTTGCGCGCAAGAACGGGTCTAAGATCATAGCCATAACCGATGGCGTGCTCTCCCCCTTGGCCACGAAGGCCGACATCCTGCTCACGGCCAAGACAAGTATGGCTTCCTTTGTTGATTCCTTCGTTGCCCCGCTGAGCCTAATAAACGCACTGGTGGCATCTGTAGGGGTGCGAAAGAGGGACGAAGTCACCAAGGCCCTTCGCGACCTTGAACGGGTGTGGGAGGAACATGGGATCTACGAGCGACCTGCCCAGCGCGATATATAGGAGGTGACCACGGTGGAGTCAAAGGCCCATGTGTTCCAGAGGGACCTGAAGAGACCGTACCCCGTAATCGCCAGAGCGGAGGGCGTCTACTTGTACGATGAGGACGGCCATCGTTACCTCGACGGGTGCTCAGGCGCGCTGGTGACGAACCTTGGACACGGCGTGCGGGAGATTATCGAAGCCATCCACGAGCAATGCGAGAGGGTGTGCTTCGCCCATCAGTCCAGGTTCACCACACGCCCTGCTATCGACCTCTCCAGGCGCCTTGCCAGCATGGCGCCGGGGGATCTGGACAAGGTTTGGATCGTCTCAGGAGGTTCGGAAGCCACTGAGTCAGCGCTGAAGATGGCTAGGCAGTACTTTCTCGAGAGGGACGGGCATACCTGTAAGTACAAGGTGATCTCCAGGAGACTCAGCTACCACGGATCTACCATAGGCGCCCTCTCCATGACCGGCCACCCTGGCAGGAAATCCAAGTTCACCCCGCTGCTTAGCCCTGCGGCAACCCACATATCAGCCCCCTACTGCTACCGGTGCCCCTATGGGGATGAGTATTCTGAGTGCTCCCTGCGTTGTGCCCACGAGCTGGGGGATGCCATCAGGGCGGAGGGCCCTGACAACGTGGCTGCCTTCATCGCGGAGCCCGTGGGCGGGGCCGCTGGAGGCGGCATCACGCCTCCCCCGGGGTACTACGAGATAATCCAGGAGACATGCAGGCGTTATGATGTAGTGTTCATCGCCGATGAGGTCATGTGCGGCATGGGCCGTACCGGGACCAACTTCGCTATCGAGCACTGGCAGGCACTCCCCGACATCATCGTAACTGCAAAAGGGATCAGCGCAGGGTACGCACCTCTGGGTGCCGTCATCGCCTCGAGCCGTCTCTACCAAGCCTTTGAGGAGGGAACCGGCAAATTCGCCCACGGTTACACCTACGGGGGTAACCCGCTGAGCTGTGCCGTAGGTGACCGGATACTTCGCTACATGGAAGAGAGGAACATTGTAGAGCGTGCCCGGGAGGCCGGGGACTACCTGTGGCAGGCCATAGAGCCTCTTAGGGACATACCCATAGTGGGTGACATTCGGGGCAAAGGGCTTCTGATGGGCATTGAGCTAGTTAAGGACAGGGCCACGAAGGAACCCTTTGAGGCCCGCCTGGGTGTGGCCGAGAGGATTACCCGGCTGGCGCTGTCCAAGGGCCTGGTGATCTACCCCGGAGGGGGGACCGCCAACGGCTGCGATGGGGATCACTTCCTCATAGGCCCGCCACTGGTCATCGAGAAGGGCGAAATGGACATCATGGTGGGGATCCTGGAGGAAACCCTCAAGGAGAGCGTCCACTTGAAGTCCTTCTGAGAGGGTGAGACTTGGTGAGTGGTTTGAGAGGGCCCCTGGAGCATATCACAGTGCTGGCAAACGAGCAGTACATCGCTGGGCCCTACTGCACCATGCTCCTGGCGGATGCTGGCGCACGGGTTATCAAAGTGGAGAGGCCGGGCAGCGGTGACCCCCGGCGTACCATGGGACCCTTTCTCGAGGTGGATGGGGAGAAGCACTCCTGGGGGTTCGCCGAGTACAACCGCAACAAGAAGAGCGTTGCCCTGGACCTCAGCAAGGAAGAGGGTAAGGACATCTTCAAGGCCCTGGCACGGGCCAGCGATGTGGTGGTGGAGAACTTCCGTCCCGGTGTCATGGACAAACTGGGCCTTGGCTACAGCCCCCTCAAGATGGAGAATCCCCGGCTGGTGTTCTGCGCTATTAGTGGGTTCGGCCAGTTGGACGGGTATCGAGGCCCCTACTCGGACTGGCCCGCCTTCGACATCGTGTCCGAGGCCATGAGCGGTGTCATGCACATGATCGGGTTCGAGGACCGCCCGCCCGTCTCCGCCCTCTACGGCCTGGCAGACCTAATAGCAGGCCAGGCGGCGGTCCAGGGGATCCTCATAGCACTGCTGGACAGGGACAGGACCGGTGAGGGTCAGATGGTAGACATCTCCATGCTCGACGCCATGGTGGCCCTGAACGAGCGAGTAATGACCATCTACTCCTTCACCGGGCAGGTCCCAATCAGGGGAAATGAAAGGCTGTTTGGGCCCAGAGGGGCATATCGTAGCCGGGATGGCTATGTAGCCATCAACATTCCCTCAGACTACATGTGGGAGAGACTCGCCGCATGCATGGGTAGAGAAGATCTTATAGGGGACCCTAGGTGCGCTGATGGCCGCTCCAGGGCTGCTCACTCGGAAGACCTCATACGCCCCGCCATCGAGAATTGGCTCGAGGACAAAGATTCTCTTGAAGCAGCAAACATCCTTAACAGTGCCGGAGTTCCAGGCGGACCCGTCCACACGGCCGAAGAGGTATTCAAGTGCCCACAGGTTGCTGCCAGAAACATGCTTAGTCCGATTCACTCAGGCCCCCTGGCTGGCAAGAAGCTAGTACGAACCCCCATCAGGTTGTCCGATAGCACAGAAATTGCCGCAAAAGGTATCCCTGCGCTGGGAGAGCATACAGATGAAGTCCTAACCCAAATCCTGGGATACCAGGGTACCCGGCTAGATCACTTGAGGCAGGATGGGATTATCGGGTAGCCCGTCTTCAAGGCGACTTAAGACCTTGTGCATACCGTCAGTTGGGATTAGCCAGCTCTGTGCCGGAGGTGAGGAGTCTTGGACACAATTCTTGAGGTCACAAACCTTAGCAAGAGCTTTGGCGGGGTTCATGCCGTGAAATCCTTTAGTTGTCAAATTAGAGAGGGAATTATTCATTCGATAATTGGCCCTAACGGCGCTGGGAAGACCACCATATTCAACCTTATCTCTGGCCAATTGCGGCCCCATAGCGGCTCTATCCGGTTGAGAGGTCAAGAACTTGTGGGTAAGCCACCCAACGTCATTGCTTCTAGTGGAATAGGGAGAACGTTCCAGACATTGAGACTCTTCAAGAACCTAACAGTCTGGGAAAACGTGTTTGTCGCGTACAAGACCAAGCAAGGTCTCTCCCTGTGGCGAATGGCTCTTGCGAGCGGTCGCGACGACGGGCGGGACACGGAAGCAGATGCTACCATTTCGGATATACTCGGACTCCTGCAGTTGAACGATAGGCGGAGAATTATGGCCAAGAACCTTTCCTATGGTGACCAGAGAAGGCTAGAGATCGCTCGCGCCCTAGCCGTCAAACCTTCTGTGCTACTCCTGGATGAACCCACCTGCGGTATGAACCCGCAGGAGGCCAAGGACATGATTGCTACCATCGACAGGATCCGTGCCAGGGGCTCCACCATAGTACTGGTGGAGCATAATATGAGGGTTGTCATGAGTGTCTCCCAGCATATAACCGTGGTGGATTTTGGGGCCGTAATTGCTGAGGGTACACCGGAGGAAGTCAAGAACTCCGAGACCGTAATTCAAGCTTACCTGGGGGGCCGCAAATGCTAGCGCTGAAAGAAGTTGTCGCGGGTTACGATGAGTCTTTAGTGCTAAAGGGCATCACGCTGGAAGTTAAGGAGGGTGAGATAGTAGCCCTACTGGGGCCTAATGGGGCTGGCAAGTCTACCACACTAAAGACAATACTAGGTCTCGTATGCATCCGTTCCGGGGCTATCGAATTTATGGGTAGGCGTATTGACAACAGACCCACGGCGGAAATCGTTCGGAGTGGCATATCCATGGTGTTCGAGGGGCGGCGTGTGTTCCCCGAACTCAGCGTCACGGAGAACCTGATCATGGGAGGGTACACCCTTGGGAGATCCATGGAGCGAAAGCGGAAGATGGAGTCAGTATTCCTGCGGTTTCCTCGAATAGCACAGAGGCATAACCAGATGGCCGGGTCTCTTTCAGGTGGTGAGCAACAAATGCTCGCTATCGGCCGTGCTCTCATGTCTGATCCAACCCTGCTAATAATGGACGAACCATCAATGGGATTGGCGCCCTCCATCGTCGACGAAGTGTTTTCAATCATATCCGAGATTAACGCCCGCGGGACCACCATTCTTCTTGTTGAGCAGAATGCCAACCGAGCATTGGAAATCGCAAGTAGAGCGTACGTTTTGGAGTCCGGAGAAGTGGTACTGTCGGATACTGCCTCCCAACTGATTGGACATGGGGAGATAGAGATGGCTTACCTTGGAGGGGGTGTCTGAACTCAACACACACGTCCCTGGTAATGGAAGATGTCAGAACACGGGTGTTAGAACACTGAACAACGAGAGGGAGGTTAAGTTCATGAAAGGTAGGAGAACGCTGGCCCTGTTAGCGGTAGTATCACTGGTGTTGGCCATCAGCGGTTGTGGCTCCGGGTCCGCCACCCCCCCACCCTCTCAGGATGAGGTCATCAAGATTGGGGCAGTAGGTCCCCTTTCTCCCCCCGGCAGCGTAGCTGCAGGTGCAGAACTAAAAAATGCCATGGAAATCGCCATTGACGAGATTAATGAACAGGGTGGAATCCTGGGCAAGAAGCTGCAGCTGGTGTTCGAGGACTCACAGGGCACACCCGAGAAGGGCGTGTCCGTCATGGAGAAACTAATTACGAAAGACCAGGTAATCATCGTGACCGGTGAGGCCCACAGTTCTGCGGCAAAGGCAGAGATGGAGGTCGCCCATAGATATGGTATACCTTTTGTGATATCCGAGGCGTGGTCCGATGAGCTGACCCTCAGGGGCTACCGTGAGGTGTTTAGGATAGCGCCAAACAACAAAGCATTTAGCGAGAAGGTTCGCGAGTTCGTGGAGGCAAATGGGTTCCAGCGGGTTGCCGCTATTGTAGAAGACACGGACTTCGGCATCGGCAGCATGGATCTGATAGAAAGCGAACTGAGGGCCCTTGGCTTAGAGCACAAGGTGATGATCGTGGATAGGACTAGTCTTGACTTCGTGCCCCAACTGATACAGTTGCAGGAATTCGGCCCGGACCTATTTGTTCATTTCGTAACAGGGGCTGGCTCTTTCCTCCTTGTAAAACAAGCCTACGAAATTGGTCTGTCGCCTACAAGCAAAACCGCCATGTTCATGGCTGGGATGGACGCGACATTCCCGGAATTCTGGCCAAACGTAGGAGAGGCCGGGAGGTATGTGGTATTCCAGTCACCCTACCATGCTAAGGCCAAGTTCACAGATCTCACTGAACCTTTCGTGAGAAAGTACGAAGCGAGGTTCAACCGAACTCCCACATATGTGGCACTAGCAGGTTATGATTCCATCCTGGTAATAGCCGAAGCTATCAAGGCTGCTGAGAGCACTGATCCCCAGAAGATCATCGAAGCTCTGGAAGTCATATCTGTAACCGGCGTGCGAGGCATCATGGAGTTTCCCACCGATAAGGGATTGGGTGTGTGGTACCATAATGCGGACTCTCCTATGCTCTTCCTGCAGTACACAGAGGTCAATCAGGCAGTAGAAGATGCCGTAATTGTCTACCCTGCTGATGTAGCCACTGCGAATATGCAGTCGCCCGAGTAGGATGTGTTTGAGGGGGGATGTTGCTACATCCCCCCGTCGGCACAAGCAGGAGGAGGACGTGAAATGGGCCAATCGCAAATGGTACTCTCCTACCTGGTAAACGGCCTAATGATGGGCAGCATCTATGCCTTGATGGCCATAGGGCTCGCACTCATCCTGGGGGTGCTCAGGATTGTTAACTTCGCTCACGGTGAGTTCTACATGTGGGCAGCCTACATTTCCTATTTCTGCGGCACCGTGCTAGGACTAAGCCCTTACCTGTCGGCGGTCTTCGCCATGACCTTCGCCTTCATCCTGGGAGTGGCGACTGAGAGACTCCTCATCACCCCCTTCTATTCTGGAAAGGCCGTGGGAGACTACGACCTGCTGATTACTTTCGCATTGTCCTTTTTCCTAATTAACCTGGCGGTTAGGGTGTTCGGTCCTTACCAGGTGGCCGCGCCTGCCTTGGCGCAAGGCTTCGTCAAGATCGGTCCCTTAAGCGTCAGCGCTGGCCGCCTGCTGGCCGCTGTCCTGGCCCTCACCATGCTGATAGCGCTCCTGCAAGTAATCAGGCGTACTGTGGTAGGAATCACCCTCAGGGCCACATCTCAGGATCGGGAGGTGGCCGCCGCCATGGGAGTCAACGTTTCCCGCATAAGCACCCTGGGGTTTGGAATTGGGGGGCTCCTGGCTGGCGCCTCGGGCGCCTTGCTCGGCCCCATCTTCGTTGTGGCCCCAATGATGGGAGAACTGCCCTCCGGCAAGTCCTTCGTCATCCTGGTCCTCGGGGGTATGGGGTCCATCAAAGGAGCTCTGCTTGGTGCTCTGATGCTGGGAGTATTTGAGAACTTGGGCGTACTGTTGTTGTCTCCCAGCTATCGTGACGCATATGGGTTCCTAGTTCTCGTGCTAGTGCTCCTTGTGAAACCCACCGGGCTGTTTGGGGGCGAGACCCTATGAGGCACCTTCACTGGAAGTATCTAATCCCTACAGTGGCCATCGTCTCATTGCTCCCTCTGGTGGCGAGGGAGTACACCCTGCATGTGGCCATCATGGCCTTCTACTACGTTATCATGGCTAGCAGCTGGAATGTACTCACTGGGTATGCGGGTCAGATGTCCTTCGCACAGGCCGCATTCAGCACTTTCGCCGGGTATGTGTCAACCTTGCTGGCCTTGAAGATGGCTGTGCCCCCAGCCCTGGGCATTAGCATTGCGGCAGTAGCCACATGTGCACTGGGGTTCTTACTCGGCATTGTCTGCATTAAGACGAAAGGTATCTACCATGCACTAACGACAATAGCATTCGCACAGATCTTCAGAATCACCATCAACATAGAATATAAAATAACTCGCGGTTCCTTGGGCCTAAGCAGTATCCCCCTCTTTGGTAGCACCCTTTCCAAGGTGCCTTACTTCTATGCAGCACTGGCCTTGGCCTTACTCACGCTACTTGTGCTTGACAGGGTCCTGGCATCCCCGATTGGGCTAGTCTTCCGGGCCATCAAAGACGACCAGGTGGCATCCACTTCGATAGGTATCAACGTGGTCAAATACAGGCAGGTAGCGTTTGTAATAACCAGTCTCTTCGCAGGTGTAGCCGGAGCCTTTCTCGCCCACTATACAATGATAGTGAGTCCAGAATCCGCTACAATAGCCCAGATGGCGCTGATAATTGCCATGGCGGTCAGCGGAGGAATGGGAACCTTTTTCGGACCAGTAGCCGGTGCGGTGGGGCTTCAGTTCCTCGCCGAGTACCTAAGGGAGTTTGGGCAAATGCACTTGGTTCTTCTGGGGCTCATAATGCTTCTCGTGGTCCGGTTCGTGCCAGAGGGAATTGCCCCCATGCTCAGCCGTAAAGCAAGAGACTTGGGTGTCTTTGTGAAGCTGCGAGCCACCGGCTCCAGGGTCAGCTGATTAGAATGCCGGACGCATACGCCCATATATGATGGAGGGATTCACATGCTGGTAGCTCTTGCCCAGACAGATCCCAAGATAGGTCGAACAGAACAGAACCTTGCCGAGATCCTTGAGATCATTAGCCAGGCATCAGGTGAGGGAGCTGACCTCATCGTGTTCCCTGAGTGTGCCCTCCAAGGATACTGCTTTGATAGCCGTGCAGAAGCCATGGAAATCGCCGTAGAGGTCCCGGGCCCCGCCACAGACGAAATGTGCAGGGCATGTGGGGAGGCTCATGTCGTAGTAGGTATCTTGGAAAGGCACAACCAAACCCTCCTGAACACCGCTGTAGTACTGGGCCCAACCGGATATCTGACGAAGTACCATAAGGCTCACCTTCCGGTTCTTGGCGTGGATCGGTTCTGCGCCAAGGGGAATGCCCCGGGACCCGTTGTTGACATAGGGGTGGGCAGGTTTGGAGTCCTCATCTGTTACGAGCTGAGATTTCCAGAAGTATCCAGGTCACTGGCTTTAAGGGGTGCAGACTTGGTCTGCAACATAACCAACTGGCCGCAAGGAGCAGACGCAAACGCAGACTTCATAGGGAGAACCCGGGCTCTGGAGAGCAGGGTATACGTGGCTTCCAGCGATAGGGCGGGTGAGGAAAAGGGAGTCAGGTTTCTCGGACTCAGCCAGATGATATCCCCAACTGGTGAAGTACTGGCAAAGGCCGGAACGGACCCCGAAGTCCTCATGGTGGAGATCGACCCCAGCAAAGCAAGACAGAAGAACCTCATTAACCGCCCAGGAGAGTACGAACTCTACCTCTTCAGGGACAGAAGACCGGAACTGTATGAGGCCCTGGTAATGGACCAAAGTTAGCCAAGGCGCCAGTGCAAGGGGCTAGTATGCGCTGGGGAACCCGACCCGGAGCCCCGCATCAGGCGTTCAGGTGACGGCGGCATCAAGTGCGCATTCGCACGCTAACGTGGGTTCTCGGAATTCGCGTGCCTGGAGAATTAGGTTCATAGAGTCTTCAAAGGCTCGGGATAAATCAACTGCCCCGCGCAGGCATATCTGAGGCATTGGTAGGTCTACGAGGTTTTCGCTCAAGGCAACCTCGTCGCTGAGCCTACTGTCCAGTAACATCAAGGCGGCTAACAGGACAATCAACTTGGATGGTATTGGGGCCTGGCCGAGCCCAAAAGCCAAACTAGGCCCGACTCTATTCATCTTCCGGTAAAGCAAGTTCGGGCCGGTGAAACACCCTATCCAGGTCCAGATCCAGCCCTGGAAAACCTGGGTGAGCAAACCTATCACCCGGGCCACCTGCAAACAACCGCGCGTAGCACCCATCTCTTAACTCAAAGGCCTCCAGCGTATCATCTTCAGGGTCGACCAGCCAGTAGTGAGGAACCCCCGCCTTCCGGTAGATTTCCATCTTTAGCACCCGATCCTTCCTTCGATTGGAGGGCGACATGATCTCTACCACCAGGTCACAGGGACCGTCAATCCGTTCCTCACGGAGAATTCCCCTCCTTGGGCCAGACACATACAGGATGTCCGGTTGGAGTACATTGCTGGACGTCAGGGTGTTATCCAGAGGGGCCAAAAAGACCTCACCCTCGGGATCATGACCCCGGAAGAAGTCCCTCAGCTGGTATCCCAGCTCGCGCAATACCCGCTGGTGATGCACCGAAGGAGAAGGCTCTTTGACCAGAAACCCCTCCAGAACCTCAAACCGGTAGCCGGGTTCCTCCGGGATCTGCAAGTAGTCCTCGTAGGTTAAACAGCCCTCCCCGGAGTATTGAGGGCGCCCTTCCCTGGCAGTCAGGCCACGCGCCGCCAGGGCGGCCAGCACTGCATCCTTCTTGTACCGGTACTGTCTCTCCCCTAGTTCCACAGCGGGTATCTTCCTTTGCCTCGTATACCTCCAGATAGTATCCACCGACAGGCTCAGCATCTTGGCCAACTCCTGAGCTGTAAGTAACCTCTCCATGGAACCACCCCTGACTCACACTGTACAGCTCAACGCAGGTAGTGTCAAGTATTCGCAAGTCAGAGAAGGGGCAACGGGTGGGATTGCCCATGTCTAGGTTGCCTGGTGGAGTTGAGCCTGGGCCTTCGCCTGGGGATCTCGTAGATGCCGTCCCGCTCCTGGTTTAAGGGGACACCCATGTGGGACGAAAAGAGTAGACTGCAGGTAGCCCGTGGAATCCAGCGGCCCGCCAGCAACCGCACCGGCGGGCCTTCGTTGTCCCCTGAGTCACTACAGGCGGACCCGCGTACCCAGTCCCCTGTCAATAGCCTTCTCGTAGATGAGATGTCCCACCGCCACATCCAGGACTGATACGCCCACAGCCTTGAAGAAGGTGATCTCTTCCGGGTCCTGCCGCCCATGCTTCTTGCCCAGCATGATCTGGCCTATCTCACCGTGGATGTCTTCCTTGCGGAAGCTCCCCCTGCCTATGGGTATGAGGAGGTCCCCCGCCTCTTCCATTGCGGCCTCCATGGAATCCACCACAACGAGGCTGCACCTTAAGAGGGTATCCTCACCCACCTCTTGCATCTGGGGGGTGAAGGAGCCAATCCCGTTCACGTGGGCCCCAGGCTTCAGGCGATCCCCAGGGAAGACCGGAGTCCAGGAGGTGGTGGCACAACACACGATGTCAGCCCCGTCGACGCACTCCCCCGGGTCCTGGGTCACACTAATATCGATACCGAGCCTGGGAGCCATTTCCGCAGCAAAGGCCCTGGCGCTCTCCTCGAAAACATCGTAGATCCTCGCCTCTTCTATGGGCCTCACAGCGGCCGTAGCCTCCAGCTGGGTCCTGCCCTGCGCACCCGCTCCCAGAATAGCTGCCACCCGGGCATCGGGTCTTGACAGCTGCCTGCTGGCAGCCCCAGAGGCAGCCCCGGTCCTCAATGCCGTGAGGTATCCCGCCTCCATGACCGCGACAGGGGTCCCCGTAGTCGCATCCACCATCACCATTAGGCCTGCTATGGTAGGCAATCCCCTCTTTACATTGCCAGGATACACGGAGACAACCTTTACCCCTGTGGAATCAACACCCGGCAGGTGACAGGGCATGAACAGGGTAACCCCGTTATGCTTCTTCACCTCTACGGGGACCCGCACCGGGGCTACGGCCCTACCCGCGCTCAGGGCCTTGTAGGCCTCCTCGCAGGAATCCACGGCCTCCGCCATGGTCACACTCTCCATAACCTCGCCGCGAGAGAGAAAAAGCAACTCTGTCAAGACTTCTTCCCCTCCCTTGCCAGTGCAAGTCCGGTCTCAAAGGCCTTAATGTTGAGCTCCAGGCCTGGCCTTCCCTGGAACCGTTCCTTGATGGCGCCGGACATGGCCTCAGGCGGGATCATCCCAGTCAGGCCCAGGATTACCCCCAGCCCCACCAGGTTCTGAACCGCCTGGCTGCCCAGTTGCCTCGCCGTCTTCTCCAGGGGGAACCTCATCCCCACAAGACCGGGATTCTCCACAGCTTCGTCCACTATGAGGATAGTGTCCTCTCCTCCAGCGTCCTTGTACATCTCCAGCGCCTCCCCGGTCAACACCAGGGCCACATCTGGTTCCAGCACCCCCGGGTACACTATCTCCTGGTCAGATATGACCACCTCCGAGCAGGAAAAACCACCCCTGGAGGCTATGCCGTAAGACTGGGTCTGCAGTGCGTTCTTCCCAGCGTGGAGCGAAGCCGCCTCCCCCAGGAGTACCCCACCGAGCACCAGTCCCTGGCCGCCAGCCCCAGCCAGAACAACCTGCCAAGCCTTGCCCACAGGTCTCACCTCCCCGTATCCCGCTCGGTATCGACCGCAGTGTTGGCGCGCAGCGCCTCGTATCTCTCTAGGAAATCGGGAACGTCCTCGTCCACTAACTTGCCTATCACGAGCGGGCCTTCCCCCTGGCCCAGCCTGACCGCGCTATCCCTGAACCACTCCATCATCTTCACCGGGCCCACTATCTTGTTGAGCCGGCCGTAGTGGGTGGGGCAGCCACTTGCAACCTCAACGAAGGCAAAACCCTTCTTCTGTATGGCTTCTTTGATGAGCCTCTCCATGAGTGTCACGTGGTAGACTGTGGCCCTGGCTACGTAGGGAGCGCCAGCGGCAGCCACCACCCTGCACAGGTCGAACTCCCTCTCAGGGTTCCCCGCCGGTGATGTGGTTGTCCTCTTCCCCGCAGGCGTTGTCCCCGAGTACTGCCCGCCAGTCATCCCATAGTTGTAGTTGTTCACCACAATTGCCGTGAGGTCTATGTTCCTCCGGGCAGAGTGGATCAGGTGGTTTCCACCTATTGTGGCCCCGTCCCCGTCACCCATGAGGGCAAGTACCGTGAGATTGGGGTTCCCACACTTGATGCCAGTGGCCGCAGGCAGCGCCCTGCCGTGGGTACCGTGGAAGGCACTGGTGGACATGTAGTCGTCCGCCTTCCCCCAGCAGCCTATGCCAGTGGTGATGACAACCTCGTTTCGCCCAAGCCCGAGCTCCGCCAGGACCCGGCATAAGGCTCCGAGGACAATACCGTTGCCACACCCGGAACACCACATGTGGGGCATCATCCAGTCTGCCAGGTACTCTCTCGCCGTGGCCATCACATCACCCCCTTGAGCGTGTCCAGGATCTCGTACGGGGTTATGGGTTCACCGTTGGCCTTGTTGACCCCTACCACCTCGGCCGAGGTGGCACGGGAGACCTCCCTTCCAACCTGCCCCAGGTTCATCTCCGGCACAACCGCCACCTTGCCGCCGGCAAGGGCCTCCCGCACCTCTTCGTCCGGGAAGGGCCACAGCGTCACCAGCTCCAGGAGGCCCACTCCGGGCCCGGCCATTTCCATGGCGGCGCGGGCAGACCTGGCGGTAACCCCATAGGCTACCAGCACAACCTTGGCCTCTGGGGGTATGCGGGTCCGCACGAAGGTGAGATGGGCCCTGTTCTTGTGGATCTTGTCATGCAGGCGCTGGACCTTCCTCTGGGCGTTCTTCGGGTCATTGCTGGCGTAGCCCGTCTCATCATGCATGGAACCGGTGATGTGGAAAACATACTCGCTTCCGTAGAAGGCTAGCGGGGGCACACCATCTGCGTCGGGCCTAAAGGGCCTGTACTCCTCAGGGGGCACCGTGGGGAGCCGCCTGGGCCAGACCTCGACTTCGTCCGGGATTTCCACATTCTCTCTCATGTGGCCAACGATCTCGTCGGCCAGGAGTATCACAGGGACTCGAAAGCGCTCAGAAAGGTTGAAAGCCTTGACCGTAAGGTCGAAACACTCCTGTACTGAAGTGGGCGACAGCGCTATAATCTCCTGGTCACCGTGCCTTCCCCACTTGGCCTGCATGACGTCGGCTTGAGCCGGCTTCGTGGCCAGCCCAGTGCTAGGCCCAGAACGCTGCACGTCCACCACGACACACGGCACCTCTGCCATCACTGCCAGCCCCAGGTTCTCCTGCATGAGCGAGAAACCCGGACCACTGGTGGCCGTGAAAGACTTGGAGCCGGCGCAGGAAGCGCCGATAATCGCCGCCATGCTCGCGATCTCGTCTTCCATCTGCAGGTAGATCCCCCCTACCTCCAGCATGCGCCGGGCGGCTATCTCGGCGATTTCAGAGGAAGGTGTTATGGGATAACCCGCATAGAATCGGGCCCCAGCCGCCAGGGCCCCTTCCGCTATGGCTTCATTGCCCTGAATGAATCGTATTTTCCC
The DNA here is from genome assembly GCA_040754315.1 of Bacillota bacterium. Taxonomy (NCBI): domain Bacteria; kingdom Bacillati; phylum Bacillota; species Bacillota bacterium. The sequence continues at coordinate 4,012 of JBFMCS010000023.1, read as the reverse complement.
CAATCCCAGGTGCCCGGCCTCCCCAGCCGGGCATCCCCCCCTTCTTGAGAGAATACCTCAGCCGCACTAGGTTTCTACGGTAACAGGCCGGATTCCTGCACCTTCGGGGGATACCCCCTAGTGCGCATCCCCTGTGCCCTCCGGATCGGGCCTCGTTGCGCATCCCACCTGTAGGCCCAGCAGGTGACCCATCTTCTCTTGCTTCGTCCTGAGGTACCGGTCATTCACACCGTTGGGCTGCACTACGATGGGAACCCTCTCCACGATCTCCAGGCCGTAGCCTCCCAAGCCCTGGAACTTCCTGGGGTTGTTGGTGATGAGCCTCAACCGCCGCACTCCCAGGTCCGCCAGGATCTGAGCCCCAGTGCCATAGTCCCTCAGGTCAGCAGGGAACCCTAGGGCCTCATTGGCCTCGACAGTGTCCTTCCCGCCGTCTTGCAGGGCGTAGGCCTTGAGCTTGTTCTCAAGCCCGATGCCCCGTCCCTCCTGGCGCATGTAGAGGATCACCCCGCCCTCGCGCCCTATCATCTCCATGGCGGCCTTCAGCTGGGAACCGCAGTCGCATCGGCAGGAGCCGAAGACGTCCCCGGTCAGGCACTCTGAGTGAACCCTCACCAGGACCGGGTCCTTGGCGTTTATCTCCCCGCTCACCAGTGCCAGGTGGCACTCCCCGGTTATGAGGTCACGGTAGCCCGCTGCCGTGAACACGCCGTGCTCCGTGGTGAGGGAGGTCTCGGCGACTCGCTCCACCAGTTTCTCCCGCTGCCGGCGGTAGTGTATGAGCTCAGCGATGGTGATCATCTTGAGCCCGTGGTCCCGGGCGAAGGACTGGAGCGCCGGCAGCCTTGCCATGCTGCCGTCCTCATTCATGATCTCGCAGATGACGCCAGCCGGGTAGAGGCCTGCCATCCTGGACAGGTCCACCGCGGCTTCGGTGTGGCCTGGGCGCCTGAGCACCCCGCCTTCCTTGGCCCTGAGAGGGAATATGTGGCCAGGCTTCACGAAGTCCCTGGGACCGGCAGACGCGTCAATGAGCGCCTGTATGGTCCGGGCCCTGTCATGAGCGGATATGCCTGTGGTGGTGCCGCTGGCCGCATCCACGCTCACCGTGAACGCCGTGTGCATGGGATCCTCGGGGTTGGCCACCATGGGGGGAAGGCCCAGCTGGTCAAGCCGTTCCCCCTTCATGGGTACACACACGAGGCCCCTGCCATAGCGCACCATGAAGTTCACCGCCTCCGGTGTCACCTTCTCCGCGGCCATGACCAGGTCGCCCTCGTTCTCCCTTTCCTCGTCATCCACCACCACCAGCATCCTGCCAAGCCGGATCTCTTCCAGCGCCGCCTCTATGCTGCAGAAGTCCATGACCCCAACCTCCATCCTCTATGTGAGAAAACCGGCCTTCGCCAGGAGTTCCCGGCTAAGCCCCTTTCCTTCTCCCCTGTCCATGAGGGATTCCACGTACCTGCCGATGATGTCAGTCTCTACGTTCACCGGATCCCCAGACCTCTTGGAACCCAGGGTGGTCCCGGCGGCCGTGTGAGGGATGATGGAGACGGTGAAACCCGAGTCCAGCCTCTCGACAACGGTGAGGCTGATACCGTCAACCGCAACGGAACCCCTAGGCACGATGTAACGCAGGGCAGAAGGGGATATCCCTACCCTCACTAGCACCGCGTTCCCCGAAGGGCGCTTTTCCATGATGTGCCCAGCCTCGTCAACGTGCCCGGTCACCATGTGGCCTCCCAGTCTCCCTCCCACCACCACCGCTCTCTCCAGGTTCACCAGGGCCCCTGGCCGTAGTACCTTGAGGGTGGTCTTGCCCAGGGTCTCCGGCATCACGTCCGCGCTGAAGGCGCCCGGAGAAAGGGACACCACGGTGAGGCAGGTCCCGTCCACTGCGATGCTGTCACCAACCTTAGTTCCCTCGAGCACCCTCCGGCACTCGATGGAGAGCCGGCGGCCACCCGGTGACTGCCGGGCCTCAGATACCCTTCCCGTCTCTTCCACAATGCCTGTGAACAACGGAGATCCCCTCTCCCTCGTAGAAACCATAGATCGTAGAGTTCTTCACGTAAGCCTCTATTAGCAGGTCTCCCCCCAGGGCGTCCACCCCCGCTATAACCAGCTGAGTCGCCTCACCGGGGTCTGTCGCACCCTCCCCGCCCACGGGGCCCAGGGCCGACGCCCCTCCCAGGATCCTCGGGGCTACGAACGCCGCAACCTTGTCCACTACTTGGGCTTTCAGGGCTGAGGCTGCCACCTCTGAACCGCCCTCCACCAGGACACTGGTGATGCCCCTTCCAGCCAGGATCTCCAGGAGCGGGTTCCAGGCCACCCTCCCATCCTCCGGCGGGAGGCGCAGGACCTCAGCCCCCCGGCGCTCCAGTTCCCTGGCGCGCTCAGGCGGGGCTCCTGCAGTAGCCACCACCGCGCCGGGCAGGCACCGGGCCCCAGGGGGCACCCTGCCGTGACTATCCAGGATGACCCTGAGCGGGTCGCGTCCCTCACAGTGCCTGACGGTGAGTTCCGGATCATCCCTCTCCACGGTGGTCCGCCCAACCAGAACCGCATCGTAACGCGTCCTCATCCGGTGCACTTCCTCCCGGGCAGGCATGGAGGTAATCCACTTCGATGCCCCCAGGCGCGAGGCTATCCGCCCGTCCAGTGTCATGGCCCACTTGAGGACCACCAGGGGGCGGCCAGTGAGTATGAACTTGATGAAGGGCTCATTCAACCAGGCCGCCCTTTCCTTTCCCAGGCCTACCGAGACCTCCACACCGCTTTGCCTGAGAAGGGCAATGCCCCCCCCTGCAACCCTGGGGTTGGGGTCGACCATGGCCACCACCACCCGGGAGATCCCCGAGGATACTACCCGTTCAGCGCAGGGCCCCGTGCGGCCCCAGTGACAGCAGGGCTCCAGGGTTACATAAAGAGTGGCCCCCTTCGCCCTCTCCCCTGCCTCCTCCAGGGCGATGACCTCGGCGTGGGGTTCCCCGGCCCTCCTGTGGAAGCCGCGGCCCACGACCTCGCCGTCATTCACCACCACCGCACCTACCACTGGGTTAGGGCTGGTATATCCCACTCCCATCTGGGCAAGGTCCAAAGCCATGTCCATGAAGAAAGCGTCAGGTCTCAACCCTTCCGTCCCTCCGAGAGCGCCCTAGTCAGGTTGGCCATCTCTATTGCCGACATCGCCGCCTGCCATCCCTTGTTCCCCGCCTTGCTGCCAGCTCGTTCCACAGCCTGCTCCAGCGTGTCGGCGGTTATGACACCCATTATGACGGGCACCCCCGTGGACAAGGATACCTGGGCAATGCCTTTGGTAGTCTCCGCAGCCACGTAGTCGAAGTGTGGGGTGGCCCCCCGGATGACGGCGCCAAGACACACTACCGCATCATACCGGCCGCTCAGGGCCATTTTCTGCGCCACCAGGGGCAATTCCAGGGCCCCCGGAACCCAGGCCACTTCCACATCGCTGGCATCTACTGAATGCCTTACCAGAGCATCCATTGCCCCGTCCAGAAGACGGGTGGTTATGAATTCGTTAAACCTCGCCACTACCAGGCCGAACTTTAGGCCCGTTCCCACCAGCTGGCCCTCGAAACTCCGGGACATCACATCTCCTCCCTCATTCTCCTCTGGGTAATCAAAAAACCCCGGGACACCCCGGGGCAACCCTGACCAAGATATCCTGGCCAGACCCTCCTTCTCCCATCCAGACTTTACTGTCGGCTCCGGGTTTCCACCGGATCTGCCCCGTAGGGCTCGCGGGCTGTGACCGCCGGTAAGGAGTTGAAGGCCGCTTCTTGTGCCTTCTCACCTTGCCCCGAAGGAAGTCACCTGTATTATAGCATGGATTGAACGTAAGATGAAGGATCAAGTCCCCGAGTTTAACAGAACAGTAGTTTGATTTTGCGAAGAAACTCTTTGAAAAGCCGCGTTAAATCGCGGTTTTTTGCTTGCGCTACGCTTGCTTTGATGGTATAATTAGACAGACTGATAAGACGCA